>JAKEGR010000312.1 GCA_022615465.1 Planctomycetota bacterium
GGTCTCTTTCAGTTCCTGATCGGTTCGGATTGACAGCCACTCTTCCATAAACCCGTCGGTCTCGATGCAGGCAGCAAGCTGGGCGAGGATCCGCAGGTGGCGGCCGGCGTCGTGCTCGCCGCTCACGAGGAAAAACACGGCGTGAATCGGGTGTTCTGCGGCTTGGCGGTGCAATGCCACATCGTCTGCGTCGATGACCAGAGGCGCCGCGCACCGTACGATCGCCAGCTCGGAAGATTCGAAATCCGGAAGACGCATGTGTAACAGTGCTGCACCACGAGAAACCGGGGTCGCGCCCGCCATCACGCCGCGCATGAAACCGTCAACCAGTCGATCGACGGTCGCCGGGAGGCGATCCTGGAGACGGTCCGAAGCGCCTTGAATGATGCCGCTCAAGCCGACTTGCGTGTCGATGTCCATGGTGACGGCGTTCGCCACAACTTCGTCGAACGGGTCGGCGGCACGAGCGCCCTTCTCCTTCATGATGCTGCGAAGCTCTGTATCGAGTCCGGCGAAGCGGCGGCGCCCCAGGCGTTCGAACACGTGATAGATGGCACCGTCACGTACCAGCTGGCCACGGGCGTAGTAGGTATACCAGCCGATGCTCGCCGAAACCACGCCCATGGTGAACAACGCAGGCAACCAGCCCATCTCGGCGATGAGTACGAGCGGGCCGAGGATCCCGGCGATTTGCATCCACGGATACAGTGGCGAACGGAACCCGGGATCGTAGCTCTCGATGCGGCTTTCCCTCATGACGATCACCGCAACGTTGGTGAGTCCAAAGAGCGTGAGTTGAAGTGCTCCGGCGAGCTTCGCGAACCCCGCCACATCGAGCACCAGCAGGAAGGCGACGAGTAGTATCGCCGTGATCGCTATCGAAGCGGTTGGAGTGCCGAACCTTCCCAGTAGAGCGAGGCGAGACGGCATCAGGTGGTCCCGTGCCATTGCCAGCGGGTATCGTGACGCAGCCAATATGCCGGTGTTTGCGATCGAGGCGAATGCGGCAACCGCTGCGGCCACCACGCAGAACACCCCTACTCGCGGAGGAAGCCACGTGAAGATCATGCCGGCCGTGTCGGCAACGGGGGTGAGGCTCTGACGCAGATTGTCGATTCCAAGCACCACGATCATTACGTAAATGCCCACTACATACACGATGATGACAGTAGCGAGCGAAAGCGTCATGCCGAGCGGAATGTTGCGATCGGGATCTTGGACTTCCTCGGCGAGGCTGGCCACTTTGGTCAGTCCGATATACACAACGAATACCATCCCCACGGTCCCCAAGAGTCCGTCAATCCCTTCAGGTAGAAAAGGGGTGAACTGGGTTCGATGAGCCTCAGCCACGCCGTTCAACAGGACTGTCCGCAAACCGTCGACCAGGAAGAACGCAAGGATCGCGAGGAGTGCGAAAACGAGTAGCCGGACCAGTTTGCTCGATTCCTTCGATCCCAAGACGTTCAAACCGGCGAACGCAATAGCGACCGCAACCGCAATCGGCTTGATAGGTACATCGACAAACAGAGCCAAGTACACACCCATTCCAATCAGCGCGAATCCGGCCTTGAGCATAAGGGCGAGCCACGTGCCCATGCCGCCGACGGTTCCCATCATTGGGCCGAGAGTGCGGTCGAGGAAGTAGTACGCGCCACCGGCCCGCGGCATTGCAGTGGCCAGCTCGGCTTGGCTGAGCATCGCCGGTATCACCAACAAGCCGGACAGGAGATATGCGACTATCACGGACGGTCCTGACATCGCGGCGGCAATGCCGGGCAATAGGAAGAACCCGGGGCCGAACATCGCGCCCGTGCAGATCACATACACGTCGGTGAGCTTGAGACGCTTCTTCAGCCGGTCACCCTTCTCCAGGCTCACGAAGGTCTCCCAGGCTGCACAGCCACCCTCAAACCCATCCGTTCTGCCTGAACGTCCTCAAGGTCTCGGCAAATCGCTCCATTTCTTCCGGCAGCCCGATTGAAACGCGACTGTACGTGAGCATCGGTGGGAACGGGCGTCCCACCTGGATATTATGCTCACGCATCCGACCGATATAGGTCTGCAGGTCTCCATTAATGCGATGCATCAAAAAATTTGTGTGGCCTGGCAGGAACTCCAGCCCTAGTTCTTCAAGACATTCGCGGAGAATCGCCACACCACGCGCGTTGCTGTCGAGGCTCCGCGCCACGAGGCCCGTGTCGTTGAGCGATGCCAAACCTGCCCTCAAAGCCAGTTCGTTAGTGTTCGTGCCAGCCGAGAACTGCGCGACGTGCTTTGCAGTGTCTGGGTGAGCTACACCATAGCCGAGCCGCATTCCGGCCATGCCGTAGATCTTTGAAAATGTTCGTACCACTACCACGTTGGGCCGGTCCATTATCCACCTGATACTGGACGAGTACCCGGGATCGTGGGCGTATTCGAAGTACGCCTCATCAATGAGGAACCGGATATTTTCGGGTGCCGATCCGATCCACTCATCGATTTCGCCGCAAGGCGTGAGAGTGCCCGTGGGGTTGTTCGGGTTGCAGATGTAGACCAAAGTTGGATCCCAGGAACGCTCTGCCAGTTCCCGCATCCGGCCGATATCGTGGGCCATTCGTCGATCGAGGGGCACTGGATGGCGGAGGTAGGTTTCGGGCAGGCTGTATTCCATCACGTCTTCAAAGGTCGGCTCCGCGTAGATCAACTTTGTTCTCCTCGAGGCCGTCGCCTGGACCATCATCTGAAGGAGTTCGGTGGAGCCGTTCCCGAGCACGATGCAATCGGTTGAGACACCGTGCTTCGTGGCCAATGCCTGTGCCACCGCCCGTCGTGTTGCACCTGGGTAGCGATTTGCCTCGGCGATACCGTCGATGACAGCCTGGCGAGCGGCTGGACATAGGCCCAGTGCGTTCTCATTGGAACTCAATCGTACCGGGCCATCGGGTGCACCGAAGCGTCGCGTGCTGGCGTTGAGACGTGACGGAGCTGTGCCGGCAATGCCGGCGGCACCAAGTGCAAGGCCCGTGTTCAAGAACGCCCTGCGTTCCATAACAACCTCCAGTCA
>JAKEGR010000313.1 GCA_022615465.1 Planctomycetota bacterium
GAAATTGAATTGCGCCTGAGCTTTGCGGTCGAAATCGCCTACCTGGCCGGCGCTGTTACGCTCGAGTATTTCCGCCGTCGCAACTTGTCAGTCGAGCGTAAGGCCGATCATTCTCCGGTAACGATAGCCGACCGGGCAGCGGAAGAGCTATTGCGTTCCCGCATCGCCGAGCGATATCCCCATGACGGCATCGTCGGCGAGGAATTTGGGACGGAAACAGGCACCTCCGACTACCAATGGGTTCTCGATCCGATTGACGGCACCAAGTCGTTTGTTCACGGTATTCCGCTGTATACGACTCTTGTTGCCGTGCTGCGGGCCGAGACGCCCTGTTTGGGCGTGATCCATGCCCCCGCGATGTTTGAGACTGTCTTTGCCGCCAAGGACGGTGGCTGCTGGCATGCCACAAAGAAGGGGGCGGATCCCGAGTCGGCGCGGGTGTCGAACGTGCCGCGACTGAATGAAGGGCTGTTACTCACGAGTGAAGTTGGTACATTCACGACGGGCCGCGAACGCAACGCGATTGAAGTTTACCATCGGCTCGAGCGGGCATCGCAACTTACGCGAACATGGGGCGATGGGTACGGGTATCTGATGGTGGCCACGGGACGGGCTGAGGTGATGATTGATCCGAAAATCAACGTCTGGGACGGTGCCGCACTGCTGCCGGTTATCGAAGAGGCGGGCGGACGATTCACCGATTGGCAAGGACGGCCAAGCGTGTATTCAGGGGATTCGATTGGCTCCAATGGTCTGGTGGCCGACGAGGTGCTGGGGGTCACCCGAGGCTGGTAATCAACCGGTTTTGGCGGTTGTCTGGGTTTGAGGAGAGGTTATACTTACGGTTTCCACCAACTAGGGTGGTCTCTTGTGATAGTCCAACGGCGTCGAATCGCTGAACTAAGAAAGATCAGGTTGAGGTAGCACGATGGCTCGGCAATGTGATGTGTGTGGTAAGGGCGCCCAGTTGGGCAATCAAGTTACAACGCGAGGCAAGAAGAAGTACCTGGGGGGTGTTGGTACGAAAGTTACTGGCATCAGCCGGCGGAAATTCAAGCCCAACCTACAGCGTGTGAAGGTGACCACGCCCACGGGCAACAAGGCCATTCAAGTATGCACCCAGTGTTTGCGGAGCGGCGCAGTCACGAAGGTGGTCCGCTCGGCGCCGTTCAGTGTGCCACGGCAGCCGGCCAAGGCAAGTTGAACGGTTTTCCTTGGTGACGCTTCCATAACACATCGATCGGCCATCGCCTCGGCGGGGGCAGTTGGTGGTCTTTCGTCAATGGAAGCTGGGACGCCCGCGGGCCAATCCACAATCGGTCCGCCCTGATGTCGAAGAGCACCCCTGAGCCTGTTGGCTGCCATGAGCATCTCGCGAAAGGATATCGAAAGAGTCGCTTTGTTGGCCCGCCTACAACTTACCGACGAGGAGTTGGCAACAATGACCGACCAACTCGCACAAATTGTCGGCTACGTCGATCTGTTGGCGGAGGTCGACACGAACGGTATCGAGCCGATGGCCCACGCAATTGAAATGGCCAACGTCTTCAAGGATGACAAGGCAGCCACGAGCTTGCCGCGTGACGAAACTTTGGCAAACGCACCGCACCACGATGAGCGAGGTTACCTGGTGCCAGCCGTGCTCGGTGAGTAGTGACATCGAATGCAGCGGCCAAAATTCCCACTACTACCATCGTGGTGACCCGCAAAGGCCTTGCGCCCCATGTCGCTTTTTCAACAAACTGCCAGCGAGCACCTGCGAAGTCTCGAGTCGGGCGACATCTCCTCCGTCGAGTTAACTCGGGCCTATCTAGACCGCATCGCGGAGGTCGACAAAAAAATTGGCGCATTCCTGCGCGTTGATGCCCAGCGGGCAATAGACCAGGCAGCGCAAATCGATGCCAAACGCAGGCAGCGGCAACCCGTTGGCCGTTTGGCTGGTCTGCCGATCGCCATCAAGGACATTTTGTGCCAACGTGGCGAACGGACGACGTGCGCGTCGCGAATGCTGCAAGACTTCCGCGCGCCCTACGACGCGACGGTAATCGCCAGGCTTCGGGCGGCCGATGCGGTCTTTCTTGGACGAACCAACATGGATGAGTTTGCCATGGGAGGTTCGACCGAGAACTCCGCCTTTCAACTCACGCGGAATCCTTGGAACCTCGAACGGGCCCCCGGCGGATCGAGCGGCGGCGCGGCCGCGTGTGTTGCGGCCCGCATGGCGCCGCTCTCGATCGGCACCGACACGGGCGGCTCGATCCGCCAGCCGGCCGGCTTGTGCGGCTGCGTCGGCCTCAAGCCGACTTATGGCCGCGTAAGCCGTTACGGACTCGTCGCGTTCGCCAGCAGCCTTGACCAGATCGGCCCGCTGACCAACTCGGTGGAAGACGCGGCCTTGTTGTTGGAAACCATCGCCGGCCACGATCCGCTGGACTCCACGTCACTCGACACGCCGGTCCCAGAATACTCGCAAACCGTGAATCAGCCGCTTTCCGGATTGAAAATTGGCTGGGTGCGCGAGCACTTTGGGCCTGGGTTGGATCCGGAGGTGGAATCCGCCGTGCGGGCGGCGCTCGGCATGTACAAATCGCTCGGTGCCACGCTCCGCGAGATCTCGCTGCCGCACAGCAAGTACGCCGTGGCGACCTATTACGTCATCGCCCCGAGCGAAGCGTCGAGCAATTTGGCGCGTTACGACGGCGTTCATTACGGCTATCGCACGAACGAACAGGACATGTTGGCCGAACTGGCGGCCGAACGCAGGCGATTGCAGGAAGCAGGCGACCAACGGGGCCTGGACGACCTGGACCCGGCGCTTGTGCGGATGTATCGCCGCACGCGGGCGGAAGGTTTTGGCCAGGAGGTGAAACGCCGCATCATGCTCGGCACCTATGCCCTGAGCGCCGGTTACTACGACGCGTATTATCTCAAAGCGATGAAGGTCCGCCGGTTGATTCGCCAGGATTTTGACCGCGCGTTTGAGCAAGTCGATTTGATCGCCGGACCCATCACGGCCGAGCCGGCGTTCAAGCTGGGCGAAATGACCGGCAATCCTCTGGCCATGTACCTGGTTGACCTCTACACCGTGAGCGCGAATCTGGCCGGGATTCCGGGTTTATGCTTGCCCTGTGGGAGGTCCAAGAGCGGACTGCCGATCGGCCTGCAACTGCAATCGCCCGCATTGGCGGAAGAGCGGCTCTTGCGAGGCGCGCGGATGTACGAGCAGGCAACCGAGTGGCACAAACTGCAGGCACCTTTGTAAAATACGCCGTCAATCGTTCGGGACTTGTTATGGCATCCCATCCAATCTGGAAAACAGTGTTCACTCAATGGCCCGCGACCATTCCCCGCCGGGGCGTCCTGGTCAGCACCCTGAACGAAACCACCCCATTCAAGGGCTTCCTGGTCAAAGACGACATCTTGCTCCTCGAACGCACGAACCCTGACCCGTTGGGCGCGCGCTTTGTCCTGATCGGCTTTGAGGCGATCCACTGTGTCAAGTTCATCGACCCGCTCAAGGAGTCGATTTTCACCGGGACTGGCTACGTTGGAAAACTGTCAAACACGTGATGCAGTCAAACGGAAGCGAGATGATGACTTCCCCACTCCCGAAAACGCGGTACCTTTCCCGGGCGTAATTCGCTACATTACAGGAATGGATGATTGTCTCGATTCCGAACTTCAGGAGTGGTACACCCTTACTCCCCTTGAGCGTTGGCAGGAGTCGAGTAAGCTCTGGGCTTTCTACCTCTCCGTGGGAGGCTCGCTTGATCCCGAACCCGATTCACAAAGTCCTTTCGACGCTCTCTACCCACGGGGTCCGGTACCTGCTGATGGGCGGCCAGGCCTGCGTATTCTACGGCGCAGCCGAGTTTAGCCGCGATTGCGATATCGTTATCCATTGTGACCCCGCCAATCTCGGTCGGCTGCAAGCCGCGCTCGATGAGCTTCAAGCGCATCGCATTGCCGTACCACCGTTCGCAGCGGAGTATCTCTTGCGAGGTCACGCGGTTCATTTCCGTTGCCATTCACCGGAGGTCGCAAACATGCGTCTCGACGTGATGGCAAAGCTGCGCAACGTGGATCCATTCGATGAACTCTGGCCGCGGCGAACGACGATTACGGATGAGATCGGCACGGCGATCGAGTTGATGTCTCTACCGGACCTGATTGCCGCTAAAAAAACGCAACGCGATAAGGACTGGCCAATGATTCGTCGATTGGTCGAAGCCCATTATGCGCAACATAAGCATCAACCCTCAGACAGGAATATCCGCTTCTGGTTGACTGAATCGCTCACGCCAGAAACGTTGGTTGATCTCTCAACCCGCTATCCTGGTCCAGCCAACGAAATCGCCCACCGCCAGGTTGCTTTGGAGGCAGCTCGATCAGCAAACATGGAAATGTTGCGATCTGCCCTTTCGCAAGAACAAGAAATCGTACGCGATGCGGACCGAAGCTACTGGGAACCGCTCAAGCGAGAGCTTGAACGACTTCGCGCTGAGCGGCAGTAAGACCGCCGCCTGCTGCGCAGCGGGCAGGCGCTGCGTGAATTGCGGAACGGCCCTGTAGGGAACGCCGTCCCTGGCGCTGCGTGAATGACGCAGCGGCCCTGTAGGGAACGCCGTCCCTGGCGTTCCGGCAATAACGCAAATCCGGATCAGCCTCTCGGCCGCCTGCGCGTTCCGGCGAGCATGACGCCGATCAAGAGCAGGCCCAGCGACGCCGGCTCGGGGATCTC
>JAKEGR010000314.1 GCA_022615465.1 Planctomycetota bacterium
GACATGGGTACGGGACTGACGTTCGAGGAGTTCGTGGAACTGAAGCTCAAGCCGCCGGCGGGGGCGAACCGGGCGTTCCACCAGGCGGCCAAGGATGGAGTAGTCAATTTTGATTCGCCGTACCACGAAACGAGTTGCGACGAACCGCCGATCATATTCCCATGCCAGGCCGCACCGGAGCCCGTGCCATGCCGCAGTTTCCTTCCGATCCAGTTTTTCGACGGCAATCGCCAGCCGGCTAACCGATATACAGATGCCAGGAAGGCCGGCCAGGCACTGGCGCAACGCATCGAGTCGCCTTACCGTGGCCGCAGACGCAGACGCTCGACCGCCCGCTCGGCCACCGGGTGCTGCATGAACAGCCGCCAGACGAGGCCGCTCCGCACGTTTTCGATCGCCAATAGCAGCGGCCCGTGGTCGATCCCCAGGTATTCGTCATGTCCATAGGGCGGGTCGAGACTGAACGAATCAACCAGCGCGTAACCGCCCTTTTCGGGATCGCGCCAGGCGATCGGCCGGCCGGCCGCGTCGGTGAGCGACTTGTATTCCCGCAGCGCAGCCAGGCTTTCGACCGGCGCAAACATGATGGCCGAGCCGGCTCCGTAGGGCGGCACCACGCCGCCGTGCCACTCGTCAATGTCGCCAACATTCGGCCGCACTTGATGCACACAATAATTGTCGCGGAACGTACACGGCGCCAGCCCCCAGCGATTCTCGCCCAGCGTCGGAAACTGCTGGCTCGCCTCGATGCACCGCGCGCGATGCGTAAGCGTGGCCCGCCGCGAGTTTTCGAACCAATCCACGGCCGGCCCTTCCACGCCCAGCGCGCCTGGATCGTCCGCTCCCAGGTCACGATAACCGATCCAGCAATGGCTGAAAAAATACGTGAAGAGCGAACCGTTCCACGACACCACATAAGGCGGCAAATCGCCATGCTGCTTCACGATCCGCTTGAGCCGAAAATAGGCAGCCGGTTCGACGGCGTGCTTCTCCCGCGGCGCGCCGACAGCCAAAAAACACAAGAGCCGCTCCTCGTCGCTGCACCATTCCCAATAGGAAGGCCGGATTTCGCCCGGCCCAGCCACGCCGCGATCGGTCGAGGCCTTCCAGCCCATCGTCATGTAGCCAGTCTTGTCGTCAACCATTGCCCGCCAATTGGCATCGGCAATCAGTTTGTCGGCCAGCCTGGCCACTTCGCCGCCAAAATACGAGGCGGCCGTCATGGCGCCCGCTTGCAACAGCGCGTGGTCGACCGTGCTGGCCTGCAATTCATAACGATATTTGGTCCTCGAGTAATCGGGCTGCCCGCCTGTGTTCTCGTCAACGTAGTGCAGATAGATGCCACACTTCTTGTTGTCATCGCGTCCGACCAGTGCGCGGAGAGCGGTCAGCGCCCGGTTGCGCCCTTCATCACGCGAGATCCAACCGCGTTCCACGCCAATCGGCAGCGATGAGAGCTGAAATCCGACGGCTGCGGTGCTGCAAACCGTGTCGGTCGACTTGTCCTTGGCCAGACCGGCCGGCGCACCCACTTCCTTCCAGAAATACGCGAAGCAGCCACGTTGAATCGCCTCCAACAGGGCATCATCCTCCGGCGTCAACTTGTAGTCCCACGCCGCTAAACTCTCGTCGGTGGCCAGGATGGCTGGAGGCGGCCCGGCTGCACCCACTGGCTGAAAGAGCACTCCCATCGCGGCTAGTAATACACCGCAACGATAGCCGAGAACAACAAAACGGCTCATGGCATTTCCGCCCCTGTGCATGAGGATCAACGATCCTGTCAGTATATCATTTAACGCGGCCTGCGGCCGCAACCAAAATGTAGGGAACGCCGTCTCTGGCGTTCCGGCAATAACGCAAATCCGGAACGGCACGGAGGCACGTTCCCTACACGGCCTGTCGATCAACAACATGCGCGTACGGCGCGCGCATCACACACAGTAAGACTCTCACCGGCTGAGGAATTGAATGCCCAGGTCTTTCCGCAAAGCATCCTGTTTGGCTGTTTTTAGTCACAAAAGCGCAACAAGGCGTACTTTTTCTTGCCGCTGCGAAGGACCATGACCGTTTCGCTAGCCAGATCGGCCCGTGTGAGGCGGGTGTCGATGCTCTCAATCCGCCGATTGTTCACGTAGCCCCCGCCCTGCTCGACCGTGCGGCGGGCATCGCTCTTGGTTTTGGCCAGACCGGCGGCCACGAGTGCTTCGACGATGGACAGTCCGCCATCGCCAGCCAGCCTGTTCCGCGTCACCGTGTTGCTCGGCACGTCGGCGAAGATTTCAATAAGTTGCGCGTCGTTGAGGCCGGAAATCTCCGCGCCAAAAAATATATCGGTGGCTCGCCGTGCTGCACTCAGGCCCGCGCCACCATGAACCAGTTGCGTCAACTCCTCGGCTAGTCGGCGTTGGCAGGCGCGGGCGGCAGCATTATGTTCACGAGCGGAATCGAGGGATTCGATTTCGTCGCGTGGCAAGGACGTGAGCATCCGCAAACACTTGCCGACGTCCGCATCATCCACATTGATCCAATACTGATAAAACTGGTAAGGACTGGTGTGCTCGGCAGACAGCCACACCGTGCCGGTTTCCGTTTTGCCCATCTTCGAGCCGTCGGCCTTGATGAGCAGCGGGCAGGTGAGGCCGTAAAGCTGTACGCCGCGCATCCGCCGGGCGAGGTCGATGCCTGCCGTGATGTTGCCCCATTGGTCACTGCCGCCGATTTGCAACTCACAGCCGAACTCATCATACAAATGAACGAAATCGTAGGCCTGCAGAAGCATGTAACTGAATTCGGTGTAGCTCAGGCCGCTGTCGTCGCGTTCGAGCCGACTCCTCACGGAATCCTTCGCCAGCATCACGTTGACGGGAAAGTTCTTGCCGACATCGCGCAGGAATTCGAGATACGAGAAGCGACCGATCCAGTCATGGTTGTTGACGAGCGTGGCTGAATGACGTCCGGCATCGAAATCGAGAAACCGCTGCATTTGCGTGCGGAGGCCGTCCACGTTGCGTTCGAGATCATCGAGCGAAAGCAGATTGCGCTCCTGGCTCTTGCCGCTAGGATCGCCGATCATGCCGGTCGCGCCGCCGACGACGGCAATCGGCCGATGCCCCGCCTGTTGAAAACGTCGGAGCAGGAGTAGCGGCAGCAAGCTGCCGATGTGCAGGCTATCGGCCGTGGGGTCGAAACCAGCGTACACCGTTCGCGGCTGTGCCCCGAGCCATGCGCCAAGCCCTGCATCGTCCGTCGTTTGATGTGCGAGGCCACGCCAGCGGAGATCGTCGAGCAAGGACATAGTTCACGAGCCGAGGGTCAAAAGCCGAGAGCAAGAATTCAATTCCGGGGAGGTCGCCGCGGCGACCTGCATGATAACCTCACCGCCACAGGTTGTCGTCAGCGAACGGATTCCGAAAGCCTTCCAGCTTCGGCCTGGGTAGCACTTTAAGAACCTGCTCGGCCAATTTCAGGTCGTCGCGGGTGGTGATTTTCAGGTTGAGAGGCGAACACGGAACGATGGTTACCGGATGGCCGAGCCGCTCGACAAGCTGGGCATCGTCCGTCGCCGGCCCCTTGCCGCGTTTGGCGTAAGCTTCGATCAATAGGTCGCGGCGGAAGACCTGCGGTGTCTGGGCTTCCCACAGCGCATCGCGGCGAACGGTCTCGGTAATGCGATTCTTTGGATCTGCGCGCTTAAGGGTTGCCGTAACCGGCGTGGCAAGAACCGCGGCCCCATCGTGTTGGGCCGCTTCAAAGACCTGATCGATCCATTGGTCCGTCAAACACGGCCGAGCCGCATCGTGTACGGCAACGAAATCGATGCCATCGGCCAGCCGCTCCAAAGCTCTTTGCACCGAGTCGGCGCGCTCCGCGCCGCCGTCGATGAGGTCAAGACCGAGGATGGCGATGTTCGCGCCGAATCGCTGCTTAAAAAGGTCGCGATCTTCGGCCGCGATGACGACGATCGTTTGTTTCACGTCAGGCCGGTTGACAAACCGCTCGGCCGAGTGGAGCCACACGGCCCGGCCGCCAAGCGGGGCAAAAGGCTTTTTGTACGCCTTGTCGTGAAACCGGCGACTTTGGCCGGCGGCGGGCAGGATAAGTGCAAATTCGGCCATACGACGACTCAGAAATCGGGATGCAGGCGAACTACGGAGTATCCGATTTTACCAGTCGATTGCCGATGATCGCCAGGATGCCGTCGGCGACTGTTTCTTTCGAACCGGCCAATTTGGCAACGACCTGACCGTCAGGCGCGATGACCTCGACTTGATTGTCCGATGCACTGATCGCGGCCGGGCCATTCGACACCATGAGATCGCAACATTTCCGTTCCAACTTGACTAATGCGCGGAAGCGGTGGTCTTCGGTTTCGAGCGCGAAGCCGACCACCCAACGGCGGCCCTTACTCTGGCCCAACGTGGCGACCACATCATCGGTTTCGATCAAGTGCAAGTCGATCGGCTGGCCGGTCTTGGCGATCTTGTGCGACTCGATGCGCCTCGGGCGGTAATCGCAGGGAGC
>JAKEGR010000315.1 GCA_022615465.1 Planctomycetota bacterium
CTCCCCTGCATCGCTTCCCATGATCCTTACTGGAAAAGCCATCCGCGACCGACTCGGTAGCGACATCCTCATCGATCCGTTCGATGAGTCACAGCTCAATCCGAATAGTTACAATCTCACGCTTCATAACGAGTTGATGGTCTACGAGGAGATCACGCTGGACATGGCCAAGGCCAACCGTGTGCAGCGGATCGAGATTCCCGAAGAAGGGCTGGTGATCAGCCCGCATCAACTCTATCTCGGTCGCACGGTCGAGCGCACGGTCACCCACAACCTCGTGCCGCAGATCGAAGGCCGCTCGTCGGTGGGCCGGCTCGGCCTGTTCGTGCATGTGACGGCCGGTTTTGGCGACGTCGGTTTTTCAGGCTACTGGACCTTGGAGATGTTTGCCGTGCATCAGGTGCGTATCTACCCCGGCGTACCAATCTGCCAGATTTTCTATCACGAGATTTGTGGCGAGATTGACGAGTACGCCAGCAAATATCAGCACAATCGCGACATCCAGCCGAGTCTCTTGTTTGAAGAACTGGCGGCCCGTCGCAAGCGCGATCCGCAACTACCGCTCAACTTCGGCTATGAGCGCTCTCAACGCTGAGGTGCGCGGCGCATGCCTGCCTGGGTGGCGGCCTACATCACGGCAAAATAATTTTCGACGGCAAAATCGAAGTTCTCCGGCGTCATCTTCGCCGGTTTGCTGACGAATCGGCAGTGATTGCGGATTTGCAGCAGAAGATCTCGCGGCTGGCAGCAGCGGAACGGCCGGTTCACTGCCCGGTAGTGTGTCTCGATGACGTAATTCACGGCCGCTTCGTCGTATTCGACACCAAGCGAACGAGCCATGATCTTCATCAACTCGCGGAAGGCCGGCTCTCCGGGGTCGCCGACTTCAATTTTGTAGGGAATCCGCCGCAAGAACGCATCGTCGACCAGATCACGCGGCTCCAGGTTGGTGGAAAACACAATCAACTGGTCGAACGGCACCTGAATTTTCTTGCCGCTTGCCAGACTCAAGAAGTCATAACGCTTCTCAAGCGGCACGATCCAGCGATTGAGCAATTGGTCGGTCGTCATCCGCTGCCGGCCGAAGTCGTCGATTACCAACGTGCCGCAGTTGCTCTTGAGTTGCACCGGCGCTTCGCTGACGTTGGTCTCGGTGTTAATCGTCACTTCGAGGTGGTCCATCGTTAGTTCGCCACCCACCACGATCGTCGGCCGGCGAATCCGCACCCAGCGGTGATCGATCTTACGGTTATCGATCAGGCCCTCGTTGGCCTGGGACAGAACTTCCTCGTGCATGCCGGGATCAAACAGCCGCATGATCTCGCCATCGATTCCCAGCGCGCGGGGGATCCAAATGAATTGCCCAAACGCTTTGGTAATTCGCTCGGCGATGCTGGTCTTGCCGTTGCCTGGAGCGCCGTACAGGAACAGTCCGCGGCCGGAGTTAATTGCAGGCCCAAGCCGGTGCAACATCCGTTTGTCGATCAACAGATCCTCGAATGCCCGCTGCAAGTCCTCTTCCGTCGGATGTTGATCGGCCAGCGTCTGATGTTTAACACTTTCGATATACGCTTCGAGCGGCACAGGCGCGGCGCCAAAATAGGTACACTGCTCGGCAAATTTCTTCGCGCGTTCGCGGCCAAGTTCCGTCAATTGGTAGACATAGTCGTTCATCGTGGCCGCATTCTTGTGCGCGATGAGCCGATCATGCTTCATCCGGCCAAGCAACGGATCGATGATGCGAAACGCAAGGGTGAGATGTTCGGAAAGATAACGGCCGGTTGCTTCCGCGCGACAATTCAGTATTTTGAGGACGAGCGCCTCCACTTCGCCGTCCGTCAGCCCCGCATCAGCGAGCGAATCAGGCTCGATGGGAATCCATTCTCGCAGTTCGCGCGGCCTGGTGCGGTCGGGGCCACCTCCGTTCGCCGCGTCGCCGAGTGGCTCCGGTCTCAATTCCGGTGTGGATCGCCGCGCCACCGGCAATTCGGACGCGGTCAGTTCCTGGATGCGATTCAACAAAGCGTCCAGGCGGCTGCCGTCGTCTGCATCGCGCATCGCATCCCCCTTCACGGATTGTATCTCCAGCCCCGGCACACCACCCTTCGGTGGACGGTCTCGTCGTTCGGATACGTTTTCGCCCACCGTCGCATCTCCCAGGCTAGCCGGCACTCGATTCCGCCATGAAAAACCTACTTCGCTCCACGGGCAGAGCAAGCAATCTGAGCCAATCTCGCAAGCCAGAACGTTCTCCGCCTCGGGAAAAACAGTTATGACGATATTGCCGGCGGAACAAGAAAAACCACTGGAATGTCAGCCATTCTCAGGTTGAGTACCTCCTCTGTATCCATTTTTCCCCCCTCCCGTCGCACGCCCACTGCGAATACACTGACCGGAGAAGCGATTACGATCCAACGGACCTATGAACCATGCAAGTAGTCATCACTGCCGTCGGGCCGGATAATCGGGGACTGGCCGACCCGATTATCCACTCCGTGACATCCCTGGGTGCGAACATCGCCGAGATTCAGATGTTCGACCACGACGAGGAAAGCGTTTTCTCGATGATGACGCGGATCGATCTCGATCCCACGCGGTACGACAAATTGCGCGAGACGATGGTCGTAGTCACGGAGCGAACAAAACTGTCGATTCGCACTTGGACGCCGGAGATCGTTGACCGCCAACCGCGACTCGCGATTTGCGTGACCTACCGTCCCGAGCCGGGCCTGGCCCTACTGCGAGCAATTCGCGACGGTCAGGTGAAGGCGGAAGCGACACTGATGATTGGCAACCGCGAGAACTGCCGCGGCTTGGCCGAACAGTTTGGCGTGCCATGGCACAATGTTGCCATTAGCGAGGGATTGCCGGATGACGAGCAGATGATCGCCCTCTGTGACGAGCACGAAATCGATTTCATTGTACTGGCTCGATACATGCGGATTCTACCTCCGGCAAGCTGCTGGAAGTACGCCGGCGGCCGGATCATCAACTTGCACCACGGCTTGTTGCCCAGCTTTCCCGGCATGCAGCCCTATCACGAGGCCTACGCCAGCCGGATGCTCACTTATGGGGCAACGTGCCACTTCATCGTGCCGGACTTGGATGCCGGCAATCAAATCATCTACCAATCGACGTTTATGGTGCCACCGGGTATGTCGCGCGACGAAATCATCCGCCGGGGCCAGGCAGACAATGAGCCACACTGTCTGGTCGAAGGCGTGCGGCGTGTCGTCAGCGGTGAGGTACGGCTTCACTTCAATCGGGTCGTGGCGCGGAAATCATGAGCATCGGGGCCATGCGCGCAGGGTGCTCCCCCTGGCAAAACCAGTGAAGAACCATTAGCTGCCGCTGACCGTGGAGACTTGCTTCCACATCTTCTCCATGCCGAATCACCTCATCCACGAAACAAGCCCCTATCTGCTCCAGCACCGGAACAATCCGGTCGACTGGTATCCGTGGGGCAGCGAAGCGATCGAGAACGCGAGGAAAGCGGATAAACCAATTTTTCTGTCCATCGGCTACTCGGCCTGCCACTGGTGCCATGTGATGGAGCGCGAGTGCTTCGAAAACGAAGCGATCGCCCGGCTTTTCAACGATGACTTCATTTCGATCAAAGTCGATCGCGAAGAGCGGCCTGACCTCGACCATATCTACATGAACGCGGTGCAGATGCTCACTGGCCGTGGCGGCTGGCCGATGAGCGTCTTTCTCACGCCTGACCTGAAACCGTTCTTTGGCGGCACCTACTGGCCACCGCGAGCTTCACGGGGCATGCCGGGTTTCGACCAGATTCTGGCGGCTGTTGCCGATGCCTGGAAACATCGACGCGAGCAAGTGCTGCGAAGCGCCGAACAGATCACAGCCGAACTGCAAGACGGCGGGCAGGTCGCTGGCGGCAACGCGAGCGCGCTGACTCTAGACTTGATGGAAGCGGCCTTCGCCCAACTCCGCCATGCGTTCGACCACACTTCGGGCGGCTTCGGCCAGGCACCGAAGTTTCCGCACCCCATGGACTTGCAGCTCTTGCTCCGCATTGCCCATCGCGGCGGCCTCAGCACCCCGGTCGACATGGTTCGGCTGACGCTTGATCGCATGGCTTCGGGCGGTATCTACGACCACCTCGGTGGAGGCTTCGCCCGCTATTCGGTCGACTCCAACTGGCTGGTGCCCCACTTCGAGAAAATGCTCTATGACAACGCCCTGATGGCCGGCACCTATCTGGACGCGTATCTCGTCACCGGGGATGCCACCTATGCCAGAGTCATCCGCGAGACACTCGATTACGTACTCCGCGACATGACCGATCCGGCCGGAGGGTTCTATAGCACGGAAGATGCTGACAGCGCAGGCCGCGAAGGCCTGTTTTACACCTGGACTCGGGATGAAATCGACCAGGTTTTGGGCCAGCAGCGTGGAATCCTTTTTTGCCGCGTGTATGACATCAGCGAAGTCGGGAACTTCGAAGGCCGCAATATCCTCAACCTGCCCAAGACGGTTGCGCAATGTGCGGCGATCCTGGGGCATACGCCACGGGACTTGGCCTTGGAACTCGCCGACAGTCGCGATCGACTATTTGCCGCCCGCGAGAAGCGTGTGCGTCCCGGCCGCGACGACAAGGTCATTGTGGCTTGGAACGGTCTGATGATCGATGCACTGGCCCGCGCCGGCGCGGCGCTCGGCATGCCGCGTTACGTGAAGGCTGCCTGCCTGGCAGCCGAGTTCATCCTGCGAACGATACGCCGCGATGATGGCCGGCTGCGGCACACTTGGCGTGCCGGCACGGCCAAGCTCGATGCGTACCTCGATGATTACGCGTCGCTGGCGAACTCATTGGTGAGCCTGTACGAAGCCACATTCCACGAACGGTGGATTGACGAGGCTACCAGGTTGATGGATATCGTGCTCAAGGAATTCGCCGACTCCAAAGGCGGCTTCTTCTACACCGCCATGGATCACGAGCCGCTCATCACGCGGACCAAGGAACTTACCGACAGCAGTTTGCCCAGCGGCAACGCCCTGGCGGCAACAGCACTTTTGCGGCTCGGCAGCCTGCTTGGTCGCAACGATTATCTCGAAGCAGCCGAACGCGCGCTCGCCGCCGCCGTCCCGATCATTGAGCGTGCCCCGATGGCTACCGGTCAAATGCTGCTGGCTCTCGATCGCCGCCTCGGCCCAACCTGCGAACTGGTGATGGTTGGCGACTCGGCGAACAAGGACGTGGAAAGGGCAATTTCACTAGTTCACCGGAGCTATCTACCTCGCTCCGTTGTTGCATTCCGCTCGAGCAATGCAAGCAGCATTCGTGCGATTTCTTCCTCAGCGGGGT
This sequence comes from Planctomycetota bacterium, assembly GCA_022615465.1. Classification (GTDB taxonomy): domain Bacteria; phylum Planctomycetota; class Planctomycetia; order Pirellulales; family Lacipirellulaceae; genus JAKEGR01. Next base: position 5,330 of record JAKEGR010000315.1, read on the forward strand.
CCTACTCATCCCATCTTGACGATCTCTTCGCCGGTAAGTCCTCCCTGGATGGCCAGCCCGCGTTGTACGTCTGCCAGAACTTCACATGCCAGTCACCAGCCATCGGACTTGACTCAATCCAAGCTGAAATCGATCGCTTGAGCGAGAACCAATCCGGAAGCTAGCGATTCTCGCCACCATGCGCTCCTTGAGCGGAATCGCTCGCTAGCAACTTGGGCCAAGCCGCGAATTCGTACGCCCACAAGCATTATCGTTGACTATCCGGGAGCGATCCATCGTTCGACACCCAGGCCAAACCAGAACATAAGGCATGATATCGTCTGCTGACAGCAAACGACCCTACGCAAGGATCAACTGAACTTGTTGGCGCTGCTGGCAGTCGATAGACTCCTCCCCCGCGACGGGACACCGGGCCCCCGGCGTCACCCTGCAAGTTTATGAACTGCCCCGGACTGCGGCCGAGACCCTCCATGTTTCACGGCAAGACCATTCTCGTCACCGGCGGTACGGGCTCGTTCGGGCACGACTTCATTCGGCTCGCATTGTCCAGGTACGATCCAGCCCGCGTGATCGTCTATAGTCGAGACGAGAAGAAGCAATATGACATGCGGCTCCGCTATCACGACGAGCGGCTCGCATTTGTGATTGGCGACATCCGTGATCGGCATCACATCGCCAGCGCGATGCGGGGCGTCAATTACGTTTTTCATGCCGCGGCTTTGAAGCAGGTTCCATCATGTGAATTCTTCCCGATGGAGGCGGTGCAGACGAACATCATTGGCACCCACCATGTCCTTGAGGCAGCAGAGCAGAATGGCGTTGAAAAGCTAGTCGTCCTCAGTACGGACAAGGCCGTGTATCCCATCAACGCCATGGGCCAGTCGAAGGCGCTTATGGAAAAGCTGATGCTAGCGCGTTCGCAGCAGCCACAGACTACGGTCACGTTTTGCGGAGTGCGGTATGGCAACGTGATGTATTCGCGCGGATCGGTGATTCCGCTGTTTATCGACCAGATCAAGACGGGCCAGCCGCTCACGGTCACGCACCCCGATATGACACGGCTACTGCTACCCCTGGCGGAAGCGGTCGAACTCGTGACGTTCGCCATGGAGCACGGCGCGCAAGGCGATATGTTCGTCCGCAAGGCCGCGACGGCCACCGTGGGTGATCTCGCCCAAGCACTCCTGAATCTATTCGAATCGCACAACCCGATTCAGTCGGTTGGCATTCGCGCCGGGGAAAAAATGCACGAAGTGCTCGTCACGGCCGAGGAATTTGCCCGGGCCGAGGAATTCGACGACTACTATCGCATCTTCTGCCAGCATGGACGCGACTACGACCAATTCTTCACGCGTGGGATTCGTTCCTCGCCGTTTGCCCGAGAGGGCTACACTTCGGAAAACGCCCGCCGCCTCTCCCTCCCCGAAATCGAGCAACTGCTGCTGCAGTTGCCCGAAATCCGCGCAGAACTGGCCGCCTGGCCCATGCCAACGAACTCGCTGAAAATGAGGCGAGCCGCATGACACAGCGCACGCTAGGAATCACCGGTCCGCGGGGCTTCATTGCCGGGCATCTGGCGCGCCGCTTGGCTTGCGATTCACGAATCTGCGTTACCACCTGCCCTCGCGCCGCCTGGGAGGATCCCGCGGCCCTCCGCAGCTTCGCTGCCGGCTGTGACGCAATCGTCCACTTGGCGGGCCTGAATCGCGGCGACGAGCGGCAAGTACACGACACCAACGTTGCCCTGGTGGATCGTTTGATCGAGGCACTTGAAGGATGCTCCAAGCCGCCCCGCGTACTCTATGCCTCTAGCACCCAACGCAACCTTCAGAACGCTTATGGGCAATCGAAGAAATACGGTGAGGAGTGCTTGCGGCAATGGGCAGGACGGGCAGGCGCCGCGCTGACGATTCTCGTGCTCCCCAACGTGTTTGGTCCTGGTTGCCGGCCTTTCCACAACTCGGTGGTTGCCACGTTTTGTCACCAACTCGCCCATGGTCAAACACCGGTGGTCATCGACGACCAGGAAATCGAGTTCGTGTGGATCAATGATCTCGTGGAGCAGATTCGCCTGGCGATCGATCAGCCTGAGCTGGAAGTGAGGGAAACCCGCATCTCGGGAACGGTGCAATTCACCGTCTCGCAGTTGTTGGCAAAACTCGAGTTGTTCCGGGCAAGTTATTTCGAACTGAATGTCGTTCCCGATTTGTCCGATTTGCTCGATGCGAGGCTTTACACAACGTTTCTATCGTATGTCGAGCTTGACAACCACTGCCATCGACCGCAAGTACATCGCGATGAGCGCGGGCAGTTGTTCGAAATCCTGCGACTCGCCGGTGGAGGGCAGGTGTTTTTTTCGTCCACCAAGCCGGGTGTTATCCGGGGCAACCACTTTCACACCCGCAAGATCGAATGGTTTTGCGTCCTGCGAGGCACCGCGGTGATTCGCTTGCGGCGAGTCGACGATCTCTGCATCCGAGAATTCCATGTTTCTGGTAATTCACCCCAGTTCATCTCCGTCCCGGCACTTCATACCCACCAAATCGAAAACATCGGCGATGAAGATTTGTTGACAATGTTTTGGTGCAACGAGATCTACCAGCCCGGCGACCCCGACACTTTTTATGAGCAGGTGGCCTGATCGAAACACGGCGGCGAAGCTCGCGAGGCTCAGCCCATCCCACAATGTCTCCCGGCGTTCCCTATGTCTCACCGCCTCAAAGTGTTGACCATCCTCGGCACCCGGCCGGAAATCATCCGGCTTTCGCGTGTCATGGCACTTCTGGACCAGCATGTTCACCATCATGTGGTCCATACAGGGCAGAATTCCGACAACGAACTCAACGGAGTCTTTTTCCGCGACCTCCAGGTGCGACCACCAGACTATTTCTTCGATGTCAATCGCTCATCGCTCGGCCGGATGCTGGGCGATGTGCTCACCAAGACCGAGGAAGTGCTGCTGCGAGAGCGACCTGATGCCGTGCTGATCCTTGGAGATACCAACAGCGCGATCGCCGGCTTGATCGCCCGCCGCATGAAAATTCCCCTCTATCACATGGAGGCGGGCAACCGCTGCTTCGATTTCAATGTGCCCGAGGAAATCAATCGCCGTATCATCGATCACATCAGTGACTTCAATCTCGTGTACACCGAACACGCGCGCCGCAACCTGCTGGCCGAAGGAATCCACCCGCGCCGGATTTACCTTACCGGTTCGCCGATGCGCGAGGTATTGGAATCGAACCGCGCTGGCATGGCCGCCTCAGATGTTTTGCAGCGACTTTCCATCGGGCCGCGGCGGTTCCTTGTCGTCAGCATGCACCGTGCCGAGAACGTTGACATCCCATTGAATCTCAAACGGTTACTCATCGCGATGAATCGCCTGTGCGAGGCATACGGCTGGCCAGTGATTGTCAGCACGCACCCGCGCACGAGGCAACGGCTCGAATCACTGGATTTTGAATGCAACCCGGGGATTCGTTTTCTCCCGCCATTTGGTTATCACGATTATTTGCGACTACAAACCGAAGCGTTTTGCACACTGTCAGATAGCGGTACGATCAGCGAGGAAAGTTCGATCCTTGGGTTTCCGGCTGTGACGATGCGCACCGCGATGGAACGGCCCGAAGCAATGGATTCGGGTCATATCATTCTTACCGGCCTCGATCCAGATACGATTCTGCATTCGGTCGAGTTCGTTACCACGAGCCGCGACGCCGATCGCCAACAGCCAATCGCCGAAGAATACGAGGTCCGCAACACGTCGTATCGCGTCTTAAAGCTGATCCTCGGCACGGCGAAGCTGGGCCACCTGTGGGACGGCATCGTGGCTGCCTAACCTGCACTATAAAGCGTCTTTTCGACCATCATGCGAGTATTGCTCCTTACTCAATACTATCCGCCAGAACCAGTGTTTCAGTGCGCCGACCTGGCGCGCGGTCTGCGAGCGCGCGGCCACGAGGTGCAGGTTATCACCGGCTTCCCCTGCTACCCCACGGGCCGAACCTACGATGGCTTTCGTCAACGGTACTGCGACGAGCAATGGCTCGACGGCGTCCTGGTTACGCGGATTCCCCAAATCCCTGACCACAGCCGTTCCGTGATCCGGCGCGTCATATACTATCTTTCATTCGCCCTTAGCGCGGCGACGATCGGCTTGTGGCGCGCCCGCCCGGCCGATGTCCTCTTGGTCTACCAGTCGGCTTTTCCGATTGGCCTTGCCGCCTGGGTTATCAGCCGCATCCGACGCATGCCGTACGTGTTGGACGTGGTTGACCTCTGGCCGGAAAGTGTCGCTGCCTCCGGAATGATCCGCAATCGCCTGCTGTTGTCCATGATCCGCAAGGCGATGCAGTTCATCTATCGCCGGGCGGAACGCATCAACATCATCACACAAGGCTACTGGAACACGCTCGAATCGCTCGGCGTGCCAGCGGAAAAACTGTCGCTGATTTACTACTGGCCCCCCATGGGGCAGTTCGATCCGGTGCCCTATGACGTTCACTTGGCGCGCGAGACCGGTCTCCACGAACGGTTCAATGTCATGTACTCCGGCGCCATGGGGCCGGTCCAGGACCTGGCGTCCGTCATCGAGGCGGCCGTACTGTTGCGCGACCTGCCAGAGATTCAGTTTGTATTTGTTGGCGACGGTCTCGAACACGGCGCACTGATAACGCTCGCC
>JAKEGR010000316.1 GCA_022615465.1 Planctomycetota bacterium
AGTATGTTGAAAAAATGGCTTCCGCCGGAATTTCGAGTGCCATTGGCTCTGCCACTGCCGTGAAATCGTGACTTTTTCAGCACCGGCAGAGCCGGGCGTTTCGTACAACGGGATTTCTTAACGTGTGACCGAATGAACAGGTCAGGTGATAAAACATGGGCGCTCTAGACCTTAAGCAAGCGAACCTTTCAGGCTGATTGCATAAAAAAACTCGAAACCGCCCTTGTTCTTGCGGGTATAATGGGCATAAAGCGTAAACCCATCCCACGAAGCAAGGAGGATTTCGAGTGAAACACAGTATATCGAAACGTTTGCGGCAAGCCAAGCGGCGCATCGAACGGCGATTGGACGGCCCGCGCGTCGATCGGGGAAAGCCGATGTTTGCAGCGTCGAACATTCGCGTCGAACTGGCCGACAAAATCAGCGGCATCGGCGCGGGTGGCATCGGCGTGGTGCATCGCCTGGCGCAGGAAATCGGGCTGATCGAGGCCATCGACCGCCGCCTGCACCTGCTGAAAATCCACATGCCCTATCACGAGTCGGACCACGTGCTGAACCTGGCGTACAATGCCCTCTGCGACGGCACGCGATTGGAAGACATCGAGTTGCGACGCAACGACGAAGTCTTTCTCGATGCCCTGGGCACCGAGCGAATTCCCGATCCGACTACCGCCGGCGACTTCTGCCGTCGGTTCGACGAAGGCCGCATTCGTTCGCTGATGCGGGCGGCCGACGATGCGAGGTTGAACGTTTGGGCCAGGCAGCCCAAGAAGTTCCTTGATCGCGCCACGATCGACCTCGACGGCACGTTGGTCGTGACCACCGGCGAGTGCAAGGCCGGGATGGACATCTCTTACAAAGGGACCTGGGGCTATCATCCGCTGCTGGTCACGCTGGCGGAAACCGGCGAGGTGCTCCGATTGGTCAATCGCTCCGGGAATCGTCCCAGCCACGAAGGAGCGGCCGAGGAGGCGGACCAAGCTATCGCCCTGTGCCGCCGCGCGGGCTTCCGCAAGATCGTGCTTCGCGGCGACACGGCCTTCAGCCAATCGGATAAACTCGACGCCTGGGACGCCGACGGCGTGACCTTCTATTTCGGCTTCAAGGCCATGCCCAACCTGGAGGAAATCGCGGAAAACCTGCCGAAAACGGCCTGGAACAAGCTCCTCCGCGAGCCGCGCTACGAGGTGCAAACCGAGTCGCGACAGAAGCCGAAGAACGTAAAGCAGCGGATCGTCCGCCGCCGCGAGTTTGAGGTCCTGCGGTTGCGGGACGAGGACTACGCTGAGTTCGAATACACGCCCACCGAGTGCGAGCAGTCGTACCGCATGATCGTGCTCCGCAAAAACATCTCGCACGAGAAAGGCGAGACACGGTTGTTCGACGAGATTCGCTACTTCTTCTACATCACCAACGACTGGGCAATCGACGCGGAAGACGTGGTGTTCGAGGCCAACGACCGTTGCGACCAGGAAAACCTGATTGCCCAGTTGGCCGGCGGGGTGCGGGCGCTGTCGGCGCCGGTGGACAATCTTTACAGCAATTGGGCCTACATGGTGATGACCAGCCTGGCGTGGAACCTGAAGTCTTGGTGGGCCTTGTGGCTGCCGGAAAATGGCCGTTGGGTGAAAGAACATCGGGCACAGAAGCACGAGGTGTTGCGGATGGAGTTCAAGACGTTCCTCAACGCCTTCATCAAGATTCCCTGCCAGATCGTCCGCGCGGGCCGCCGGTTGATCTACCGCGTATTGAACTACAACCCGCACTTGCCGGTGTTCTTCCGGTTGTGCCGCGTGTTGCGTTGTTGACGGAGCCGCCCCAGAAGCCGGAGTTTGGATGCTCCGGTCCGCCGCCACTCTTAACCGCACAGAAGTGTAAACGAGGCCCGACATGACGCAACCAACAATTCGACGACCCCCTCCGACGCCGCCCGCGTCGGGCCGGTCGTGTATGCACTTGCCACCCCCCAGAATACAACGCCAATTATCCATCAGTGTTCGCTTGTTTAAGGTCTAGTGCCGTTTCCAGTTCAACAGTTACGTGTTTTTGGGACAAATTGATGTTAATGTGGGAGGATGGGATGAATTAAAAAGGGTCTCCGCGTCGGTTGTGGCGCAACCAAGAACGTGGAGACCCCAAAATGGACAGAATACGAGCACGGAAGCTCCGGCCGTATGAACGGCAGAAGCTGCATCGTATGAAACGGCAATTGGCCAATCAAGTCAATAGCCGTCATGCGAGAATTATCCTTGCCTCCACAGGAGGTATGACGAACCGGCAGATTGCCGCCCATGCCGACTGCACCCCGCATTGGGTCCGGCAGATCATCCATCGCTTCAACGAACATGGAATTGAGGGAATCCAATGGTATTCGTACTTTCAGGCGCGCGGCGGGCCGAGGAAATTCATGTTCGACGTGGTCGAGCTGATTGCCGAGGTCGCCCTTTCGCCGCCGAAAGTGCTGATCGGGATGAACCAATGGTCGCTGGCCAAGCTGCGGCAATACCTCGTGGAACAAAAGATCGTGGCGGAGATCAGCCTCGAATGGCTGCGAAAACTGTTGCTCGCCCGAGGAGTACGTTGGCGTCGCACGAAGACGTGGAAGGAGTCCACGGACCCCGAATTCTGGCCGAAATACCGCCGAATTCGCCGTCTGTACCGGAAGCGGCCCGCCGGCGGACGCCGCCTCTGCCTCGACGAGTTTGGGCCGTTGAACCTGCAACCGCGACACGGCCTGTGTTGGGTGCGTGGCGGTAAAGTCGATCGGCTTCGCGCCACCTACCACCGGCACGGCGGCGTTCGCCACTTCCTGGGCGTCTACGACCTCGAAACGGATCGGCTCTTCGGCCGGTTCGTCGCGCAGAAGGACTGGCGAGCGTGGCTCACCTTCTTGAAGTGGGTGCGCCGCCGCTACCCTTCTCGGCAAACGCTGCACATCGTCTTGGACAACTACAAAACGCATCTGAAAACCGAAGTCTTGGCGTGGGCCAATGCCCACAACGTTCGCTTCTACTTTACCCCGACCAACGCCTCCTGGTTGAACCGCATCGAGTGTCACTTCACGGCATTGAGAAAATTCGCTCTGGACCACTCGGACTTCCATAGCCATGAAGAACAGCAAGAGGCCATTGAAACGTATTTGTCGTGGCGAAATCGCAGGCGAGGCATTTCACAAACCAACTGGCGTCGTTTTCGCCGCCAGGTACGCCGCGCCGCCTGATCCTCCGCCACAAAACTGTTGAACTGGAAACGGCACTAGTAACCGGCGATCGGGCGAAAATCGAAGGGGAGGCCCGGCGCATGGTGCGGCTCTTGGGCGGTCGAGACGGCGGATTCATTGCAAAATCGTAC
>JAKEGR010000317.1 GCA_022615465.1 Planctomycetota bacterium
AGCAGGTTTACCGCGAAGAACCGGCGCGGGCCAGGATTCCCGCTTCCAAGACCATAAACATGTTGTTTGGCCAGCGTGATCCGCTGCTCCTGCGTATCGATGTCTTGCACTCGAATCGTCTCACAGCTCCAGTCGAAACACCAGTAGCCTTGCAGCCATACGCCGGGCGCGCGCAGCCAGCGGGCAGGACGGCCGCCTTCGTAGGCGAAGACGCCCAATTGATCCGACGCGTGATCGCGCCACGGCGCCGGACCGCTTTCAAGCACTTGAGTGAACTCGGCCCAGTCTTCGTTGGGCCATCGGGCGAGTGTCATCCGCTGGTCGTTGAAGAAAAGTTCCGGCATCGGCACGGCACCGCTGAATTGATCTGGAAACGCACCGTACTCCGTGATACCGAGGGAAGGCAGCGATGCGCCTAGAACATTGTCCCGAGCCGCGGGGTCGAGCCGATCGAGCGTTTCGGCGTCCGTGACTTTCGCGAACGCCTCCGCTGGCAACGCACGGCCTCCAACGAGATGGACTCCGTCACGATCGATGCCGCGATAAACAATCGGCTGGTCGGCGGTCCCCGCGTCGGCTTCAGTCAATTCGAACGATTCGGCAAGTGGATACTCGCCGGGATGCACCCAAATTGTCACGCAGCCCTGCGGCAGGCCTCGCTGCTGTTTCAATTCGCGGATGGCGTCGCGGGCGCGGGCTAGCGAGGCGAAGGGGTGGGACTTCGTGCCGGCATCGACATCGTTGCCGGTGGCGGCGACATGAAACTCGGCACCGTCAATCGGTGTGGTCTGGCCGGCACCCGCCACCGCACGCTCGACTCGCAGACTTACTTCGCGAAGTTTGATTGCCGCGCGGTTCAGCCCCGGCACCTCCCAGCCGATATTGATCGTCGTCAATCGGTAATCGGCCAAATGATGCGAGTCTTGCAGGTAACCACGTCGCCATGCCTCTTCCAGGGCTTCGATGAACAGAGGACGCAAGTCGCGATCGACACGCACCCACTGGCCGTCTCGCAGGCGATGCGACGTAAACGCCGCCGCGCCCGGATTGAAGATCAGCTTGCCCTGCGAGACGGCATAATCGCGGTTCACATAGCGAGGCGGTTCGTCGAAGCGGTCGTCGAACAACGGCACGGCGAACCAGAGGTAGTCGCCCTGCCCTGGCGAATCACGCCGGATATTCTGGATCGTCAGCACGACCTGAAACTGCGCGGCGTGGAGGTCTCGCGAGTATCCCTCTGGCTTGAACGTCTCGTTTTCCACGAGACGCGCCTCCAATTTCAACCGGAACGCAGCGACATCCGTCAGTGGCGGGCAACCGGGTAGATTCTGTTGAACCAGCAAGTGCGTCCACGGCTCAGCAGGCGTCTTACGCGGTCGGCTGTCGTATTCCGGGCGCGAATCCATGCCTAGTTCTAGGCATCCGGCGTTCGCGCCAGTTCCAACTCGCACCCACTTCGCCGCGTTCGAGACAGTAAGCCATGTCTCGACGTTGGTGAAAGCAGTCTCGGTCAACGGATGGCGGCTGTTCCACTGCGCGAGTTCCCAAATGGGTGTACCCGTGGCATTCGCCGGTTTGAGATCGCCTGTCGGCTCTCGCTTTCCGGGTTCCGGTGAAAGCAACCGAAATCCGTTGGCAAAGTTCGCATCGCGGATCAGTTCCAGGGATTCCGCCCGAGCCATGGCGGGAGCCAGAATCACTGCCAGCAGGATCAATCGGCAATCGACTCGGAAAACGTAGTGCGGCCGGCTAGGAACATTGCAATGCATTCGAAATCTCTCCGTGTTGTCAGCGCAGATATCGCTTTTGCGTGATGTCGTCGATCGACGGCTATGTCGGCCTGAAAAAAGCCTCGCAGCATCGCGATTATAGAACGGGATGATTGGCGCCGCGACTCCTGCCGCGGTATTATGTCGTCGGCGAGTCGGCGCCGGCTGACTGTGTTACTTCACTTCACGATTCTCTCGCGGAGGCAACCAGCGATGAAACCCATCCTGGCAACGGTTGTTGGCGTTTTTCTTTCCGTCGTGGGGATCTCTCAGGCTGCGGTCGAACCGGCCGCCGCTGAGCGCAGCGACAGTTCGCCTGCCGCGCGCGTTCTGCCTGGACTGCGCCCGGAAGGCAATATCCTGCTGCCCACGCAATGGTCGCTCCGGCCGACTGGCGAACAACTCGAGGTTGGAGATTTCCCCGTCCACATCGCCTTGCATCCGAGCGGCCGCTGGGCCGCGGTGCTGTGTGCCGGTTATGGCGATCACGAAGTGGTCATCGTGGATCTTCAAGAACGGCGCAAGGTGTCGCGTGTCATCGTGCCTCAAGCGTTTTACGGAGTGGCATACGACCAGGCGGGCGAGCACCTTTACGCCAGCGGTGGTGAGACCGAAGTCGTTCACGGCTGGAGTTTTGCAGATGGCTCGCTGAGTGAGTACAAGAAGCTGGTCGTGGGGCCTGTCGACGAAGCCCGGATTCCCGCTGGGCTTGCCTTGAGCGATGACGGGAAGACGTTGTTCGTGGCTTGTTGCTGGGGCGACTCGCTGAGTGTATTGCTCACGGATGGATCTGGTCCGGCAAAGCACATTGCGTTGGGGGAACGCAGCTACCCGTATGCCGTCATCCTCGCACCAGGCGGCAAGACGGCGTATGTCAGCCTGTGGGCGCAATCGGCTGTCGCGGAAGTGGATCTCGCGACGGGGACTACAATCCGCAAGTTGGCGACGGACAGCCATCCCACCGAGATGCTCTTCTCGCCCGACGGGAAGTTGCTCTATGTGGCCTGTGCCAACTCAAACATGGTAACTGTCGTTGATCTCCAGTCGGGTGAGCAAGTGGAAGCCATCTCCAGCGCTCTGTACCCCAACTCGCCTAATGGCAGCACTCCGAACAGCATCAGTCTTTCCCGTGATGGGAAAACGCTTCTGGTTGCCAACGCGGACAACAACAATGTGGCCGTCATCGATGTCTCGGAACGGGGCCGTAGTCGCTCGCTAGGCTTGATACCGGTCGGATGGTATCCCACCTCGGTTCGTTTTGCTGGAGACGACAAAATCATTCTGGTAGCCAACGGCAAGGGACTGTGGCCAAAGCCGAACCGCCATGGGCCCAAGCCCACGCAGAGCAATGTTCCGGCGCTCAAGGAATACATTGGGGGATTGTTTGAAGGGACCGTTGGGTTTGTCCAAAAACCCAATCCGCAAGAGATGGCCGCGCTCACGCGCCGAGCATTTTCGTGCAGCCCGCTGCGCCGCGATGCGCAAGCGCGCAGCGAGCAACGCAGCGATAATCATCCTATTCCCGGCAAGGTGGGATCTCCAAGCCCCATCAAGCACTGCATCTACATCATTAAGGAAAATCGCACTTACGATCAGGTGCTTGGAGACATCCAGGAAGGCAACGGTGACGCTTCGCTGTGCCTGTTCCCGGAGGCCGTCACCCCCAATCATCACGCCCTCGTGCGCCAATTCGTCCTCCTCGACAACTTTTATGTGGAAGGCGAAGTGAGTGCCGACGGCCACGAATGGAGCATGGCTGCTTACGCCACCGACTTCGTCGAGAAGCTCTGGCCGCTCGATTACCGGACAGAGAGCTTCGGGAAGATCGGTTATGTGTCGGAAGGCGTCTACCCGATCGCAACTCCCCAAGGCGGATACTTGTGGGACCGCGCCCGCGAAGCTGACGTGTCTTACTATAGCTTCGGGGAGTTCATCAAGAACGCCGGCCGCGCGGGCGAGCCAAGCACGGCAGCGGTAGCGGCTCTCGAAGGTCACTTCGATCCCCTGTTCCGCGGTTTTGATCTCAACTACACGGATGCCGACCGAGCAACGCGGTTCATCGAAAAGCTCAAAGAATTCGAGACGAAGGGGGAGATGCCTCGGCTCATCATCATGAGGCTGCCGAACGATCATACGTCCGGCACATCGCCGGGAAAGCCGACGCCGACGGCGATGGTGGCCGACAACGACCTGGCGTTGGGGCGGGTCGTGGAAGCGATCAGCCACAGCAAGTTCTGGCCCGAGACGGCTGTCTTCGTGGTGGAGGACGACGCTCAAAACGGTTCAGATCACGTGGACGCGCATCGCACGGTGGCGATGGTCATCAGCCCATACACGAAACGAGGAGTGGTCGACTCGAGTTTCTACTCGACCTCCAGCATGCTTCGAACCATGGAATTGATTTTGGGGCTTGAGCCGATGAGCCAGTTCGATGCGGCAGCCTTGCCGATGTACGCCTCGTTTCAGGAGAAGGCAGATCTCACTCCCACCACGCATCGGCCGGTTTCCGTCGATCTGAATGCCAAGAACCCGGCCGAGGCGTGGGGGGCATCGCTGAGCGAACAGATGGACCTGACCCAGGAAGATCGCGCCGACGATCTGCTGCTCAATGAAGTGGTCTGGCGAAGCGTTCGAGGGGCTGATTCGCCGATGCCGCCACCTGTCCGAGCGGCGTTCTTTTTGGCTGAAGAAGAGGAATAGAGCTGCGTCAATTTCGGTGGAGCGGTCTGTCGTCGATATTTCACGCGGTAGCCGATAAAACCCGGCTGGCAGCCGCAATGGGGATGGGCGATTGGCACGCGCGGGAGATGACTGCACCGAACCGCAGGCTGGTGGGTTGCGTATGTCTTCTCAGCCGTGCGAGGGCAAGTATGCGCGTTGCCGGAGGATTCTCGTTCTCAGCTTGACGATTGCCCGGGATGCCACCATCGTGAATCGTGCTTGGGCCTCGGTGCCGTAGTGGATATACTCGGTCGGCACTTCCTGTTAGTTCAAAGAACCTTGTTCACGAAGACTTACTCGTAATCTCTCCCTGGAGTTCTCGCTATGTTCATGCCCGCCGTGCCGATGTTTTCAAGACTTGCGTTGTGGTTGGTGGTTTTCGAGGTGCTGCCTGGCGGCTACGTTAAGGCGACAGATGGCGGTGGCGCGTCGACCGTAAACGCGGCTGCCAGCACGAAAACGGACGTGGACTCCAAGTCGAAAGAAACTGATTTGAACCAATTCCCGTTGATTCCCCGCGAGGTGTTGTTCGGAAATCCCGAGCGCGCGCAGGCGCGGCTTAGCCCCGACGGCAAGTGGCTGAGTTTCATGGCGCCGGTCGATGGCGTACTGAACGTGTGGGTCGCCCCCGTGGATGATTTGTCCAAGGCCGAACCGATAACGAAAGAAACGTCGCGGCCGGTGCCCAGCCACAGTTGGGCTTACGACAACGAGCACATCCTCTACATCCAAGACAAGAACGGGAACGAGAACTTCCACCTTTACGCGACGAACGTCAAGACGCGCGAAACGCGCGATCTGACGCCGATCGAAGGGGTGCGCGCCGAGATTCAAGAGATCAGCCACAAATCTCCCGGGGAGATTCTAGTCGGACTGAACGATCGAGACCCCACGCTGCACGACATCTGGCGAATCAACATCAAAACCGGCGAGAAGCAACTGATCGAGCAGAATGAAGGCGTGGCCGGGTATCTGACCGACGACGATTACCGTGTCCGCATGGCATTCAATTACACCCCGCAAGGTGGGCAGGTGTGGCAGTTGCCCGAGGGAGAAGGTGCTGCTCGGACTTGGAAGAATTTCATGGAATTTGGTCCGGAAGACGCGATGACGAGCGGGCCGGCCGGATTCGATAAGACCGGCCAAACGCTTTATTTTGAAGACAGCCGCAATCGCAACACGGCCGGCTTGTTCGCCATGAATCTCAAAACTTCAGAGACGAAGCTGCTGGCCGATGATTCGCGGTGCGACGTCGGCGGCGTGCTCGCCCATCCGACCGAAAAAAACATTGAGGCCGTGTCGTTCACCTACGACCGCACGGAATGGAAAATTCTTGACGATGCGGTTGCCAAAGACTTCGAGTTTCTCAAGAAGCTCGAAGAGGGCGAAATTCTCATCACCAGCCGCACGCTTGACGACACGCTGTGGACCGTGGCCTATCTCCTCGATGACGGCCCGGTGAAATTCTACCGCTATGTGCGTTCGCCGGAGCGGAAGGCCCACTTCTTGTTCAACAATCGCGATGACCTCGATGATTATCCGCTCGTCAAGATGCATGCGCCGGTCGTGAAGAGTCGAGATGGGCTGAATCTGGTGTGCTATCTGTCGTTGCCGCCAGGGACCGATCCGGATGGCGACGGCCGGCCGGAGAAGCCGATGCCGATGGTGCTCGACGTACACGGCGGACCGTGGGCGCGCGACAGTTGGGGTTTGAACTCATCTCACCAGTGGCTCGCGAATCGCGGCTACGCGGTGCTCAGCGTCAATTACCGCGGCTCGACCGGCTTTGGCAAGGATTTCATCAACGCGGCCAACGGCGAGTGGTCTGGCAAGATGCACGATGATCTGCTCGACGCCGTGAAATGGGCCATCGCCGAAAAGGTTGCCATCCAAGACAAGGTTGCCATCATGGGGGGCAGCTATGGCGGCTATGCCACGCTGGTGGGCCTGACCTTCACACCAGACGTCTTTGCATGTGGCGTGGATATTGTTGGTCCGTCGAGCCTCGTGACGCTGCTCCAAAACGTGCCGCCGTATTGGATGCCATTCATGCCGGTGATGAAGGTGCGCGTCGGCGACGTTGATACCGAAGAGGGCCGGGCGGAGCTGCTCGATCGATCACCGCTGACGCTGGTCGATCGGATCAAACGCCCGCTCTTGATTGCCCAGGGCGCGAACGATCCGCGCGTGACGCAGCTCGAGGCGGATCAGATCGTCGAAGCCATGGAAGAGAAGTCAATTCCGGTCACCTATCTGCTGTATCCAGACGAGGGGCACGGCTTTCGTCGGCCCGAGAACAGCAAGTCGTGCAACGCCGTGACCGAGGCGTTCCTGGCGGAACAACTTGGCGGGCGGTTTGAACCGGTCGGCAAGGATTTCGAGGGAACAACGATCACCGTGCCGGCCGGGGCCGATCAGGTGCCCGGCCTGAAAGAGGCGATGGAAGAGGCGGAGGCAGACCAGAAAATGGAGCAGCCACCGAAAACGAACGGTTGAACTGCACTTTCCTGCTGCTCTTTTCCCGCGGCAAGTGCTCGGATAAGGCTGCTTCATGCCCTTGCGTTCTTTGCACGGGCCGATCAGAATACAGGCATGGGTCTCGCGTTGGGGTACTACTTCTGGTTTACCTTTACCCGCCTGGGTAGCGGGGCCGGAGGGAGTATCTAAACTCAGACACATCCCACAAGCAGACGGCACCCCGATACCCAGGCGACTGGCTCTCGGGGTTTTTTTGTTGCCGTCAAGTGGACACGGAATTGACCGATACCACGAGCGAAACAAGTACAACCAACCCAACATTTTAGGAGCTAGAACAATGATCGTTGTCATGCGTCGTGATGCCAAAGAACAGGACATTGAGCACATGGTCCGTCAGGTGGAGTCGCTCGGTTTGAAACCGACCGTGCTCCGCGGCACCGAACGAACCGTCATTGCAGCCATTGGCGATGAGCGGGCCGCGGCCGCCATCGGAGTTCTCGAGAGCGGGGCGGGCGTGGATGAAGTGTTGCCCGTGCTCGCGCCCTACAAACTGGCTAGCTTGGAAACCAAGGCGGAACCGACGGTTGTTCGTGCCGGCAGTCTCACGGTGGGTGGCGGGCACCTCGGCGTCATTGCCGGACCGTGCTCGGTGGAAAGCGAGGAACAAATCATCGCCACGGCGCGGGCGGTGAAGGCGGCGGGTGCAACTGCCCTGCGCGGCGGGGCCTACAAACCGCGGACCAGCCCGTACAGTTTCCAAGGCTTGAAAGAAAAGGGCCTGCAATTCCTGGCCTTGGCCCGCGCGGAAACGGGCCTCGCGGTCGTTACCGAGGTCGTCGCGGCCGAGGACATCGAAATCGTCGCGATGTACGCGGATGTGCTTCAAATCGGCGCCCGCAACATGCAGAACTACCGCCTGCTGGAAGCGGTTGGCAGATCTCATCTGCCGACGCTGTTGAAGCGAGGCCCAAGCGCAACGATCGATGAACTGCTGCTGGCGGCCGAATATATCCTGGATGCGGGCAATCAGCAGGTGATGCTCTGCGAACGCGGCATCCGCACGTATGAGGCCCACACACGGTTCACTTTGCCGCTCGCGACGGTGCCGTATCTCCATTTGAAAACGCATCTGCCGGTCGTGGTCGACCCAAGCCACGGCACGGGGCACTCGCCGCTGGTACCGGCAATGGCGCGGGCGGCGGTGGCGGCCGGAGCCGACGGCTTGATCATCGAAGTCCATCCGAATCCGGAAAAAGCGCTGAGCGACGGTTATCAATCGCTTACGCCGGAGCAATTTGCCGATACCATGGCCGGCTGCAGGAAGGTGGCCGACGCAATGGGAATAAAGATGTAGGTGCCGCGAGCCGAACGGCACAATCAGATGAATTGTGGCGGCACCGTGACCATGGCGCGATGCGTGTGGAGAGCCACTCGTTGCGCAATAAACGGTGGCGAATGGCGCGCGATTAAGGAAGTGGCTGCGCGAGAATGTGTTGCGGCGTCGCTGGAGACTCTGATTCCGCCATCCCGTCCGCGGGTGTGCCTTGCAGCCGGCGTGTCAGGCTGCGATGCGCCTTGGCGCCCGCGAGGACGATCAGCCGGCCGCTCGGTGCGTCAAGCTCCAGTTGTGCTGGCAGCAGCGATGAATCGTCAGCGTGCGGAGACTGCTCTTCAACCTCGGCCCGCATCGCCTCAACGAGCGCGCCCGCGCTGGGAAACTGATCGCGTAGCGTTGGCGCGATCGTGTAAAACTCGATGCGTCGAATCCGATCTGCCGCGGCCTGGCTCGTGATTTGAATTGTCTGGCCGTCGACGGGCCGCCAATCGAGACCGAGCGGCCGGAGAATGGCCGGGAGAGCTTCCTCCCACGTTTGGTCGACGGCCGAACAGCTTATCGGCGACGACGGCGCGAGGTCGACCTCGGCCAGCGCCGCCCAATCGACCAGGAATATCAAACCGGTCGCTTCACTCCAGTGCCTCACAACATCGTCCAGCGGCGTCCAGGGCAGGAATGTGAACGTGGTTGATTTGGCAAGCGTTTTGGCATGTGTCGCGTCCGGCGATTCGATGGTCAGGAGTTCTGCCGGATAATTGCTGCGTGGAGAGAGGTCGCGGGCAAGCCGGAGCCGCTCGAAAAAAATCAGCACCTGATAGTGGACCGCATGGGTCTGCTCAATGCGCAACTTCGTGCCGTCGACTTCGATCGTGCCGACGTCATGCCAGGTGTCCGGCGCGACGAAACGCTCCAGCAGCCGCGCGAGCTTGGCCGCGTCGGCATCCTCCGCGCCCATCAGGTCTTTCACTTCGTAGTTGACGGATCGCCGACTATCGCTATGCGGTCGAACCACGACGATCCGGCCATCGCGTTCGACAAAATCCAGTCGCTGATCGACCAGTGTGTCTCGCAGCAGTTGTTCGAGCGTTACGCTCTTCGCGCGGATGGTGATTTCCTCCCCCGGCGCGACGCCAGCCATGGCCAAAGCAGCCGGATCCAGAGTGATTGGCACATCCGCCATTCGTGACAGGTTGTCCAAGCCTCGCGACAAAGATGTGGCACGCATCTCGACCGAATCAATTGCCAGGGCCAATCGCCCCTTCACGGCGACCGGCGAACGCGTCCGTTCGGTTGCCGGGCCACGTTGGACGGTGATTGGCGGAGCAAGGGCAATGGGCTGGAGCGATCGATCCCCTTCCGGCGAACCTGCGTTTTCAGCCACCCCTTTCGCCGAAACAGCCGCATCGTTGGTTGGCTGGTCAACCACTGAGTTGGCCTGCACTTTGTCGCCGGACGCGGGGGAAGTCGACAATCCCAGTGCGAGTGGATCGAAGTCGAGGGGGTCGAACTTGAGAACCGGCTTATGCTCCCCATCGGCTGCCGGTTTGGGCGGCGAGAACCGAGGCTCGATGCTCGCGGTTGGGGCAGCGGCCGCTGCCACCGTCGCGGAAGGCGTACTGATTTCCGCAGTTGCCGGTGCCGCTTCATCCGGCGGCAATTGGGGAAGTTGTTGCACCGCAGCAGGCGTTTGAGTGTCGTTCGTTGAAGATTCGGCTATCGGTTGCACGACTTGCTGCTGTTCGTCGACCTGGCCTTCGATCCCGCGTTGTTCGTCAACGCGTTGATCTTGTTTCTCGGAAGGTCCGACAGCTTTGGTCGCAACGGATGGCGGAGTCTCGGCTGACGGCGTTCTGTCCCCTTTCAACCATGCAGCGGCCAGGAAGCCGGCGGCGA
>JAKEGR010000318.1 GCA_022615465.1 Planctomycetota bacterium
GATCGTGAGGACGTTGGTCTTCGCAACGAGCGTAAGCTTCCTGCCCTTGGGGTTGTTACGCCGGCGGGTCAACTCGAAGGCATAGCGGATGCAGCGTTCGCAACCGCGGCGTGTGTAGATGGCCATCTGCGTGGCCACTTCGTGCGGCGTGCCTTTGTGCATGAAGCCGCCGGCGCCGCAATACAGGTCTTCGGTGTTCTCGCGGACGACGACGAAGTTGATGTCCTCCGGGCCTTTATTCTTGAGCGGTGTCTCGACGCCGGGGAAGAGTTTTACGGGGCGGAGGTTGATGTACTGGTCAAGGCCGAATCGCAAGTCAAGCAGCAGTTTGCGTTCGAGGATTCCAGGCGCAACCTCGGGGTGGCCAACCGCGCCCAGCAGAATCGCATCGAACTTGCGGAGTTGGTCGAGGCCGTCGGACGGCAGGGCTTCGCCTGTCTTGAGGTAGCGATCGCCGCCCCAGTCGAAATGGGTAAGTTCGAACTTGATGCCTTCCAACTTGGCAACTGCATTCAAAACCTTGACACCCTCGGCGGTCACTTCAGGGCCGGTCCCGTCGCCGCCCAGGACGGCAATTTTCTTCACTTTGCTCATGATCTCTACAATCGCCTCGCTCGCTCGTGGTGGATGTTGGCCGTCTGATTCATCTTGTCCGACAAGAGACCAATTCTATCAGTCCGGCAGCGGTTACGAAACAGCACGGAGGCACGTTTCCCCGGGTGCCATGAATCCTTGCGGCACATACCGCTTCACTGCCGCCGAGCCACTCGTAATCGGCACGCTCGCTACAGTTGGTCAAATGGACGCTCATTTTCACCATTCGCAGCGTTTACTCCAGCAAGATGAAGAACAACCAATTTGCAACATGTTCCAGCGATCGGCCACAAGTCAAAGCGAACGGCCACGGACTGCCGAAATCGATGAAGGCGGATGCTCGGTCTGGATTGGAATGCCATGGTCACACACTCCCCCAAGATAACCATGCTGCTTGGCGTCTCGGCAGGCGTGGTTCTTGCCATGCCGGCTGCGGGACAGGGCACGCCTGGCATGCCGATCGGAAACCCCGGCTCAGTCGTTTATGCAAGTCCCTTGCCGGTCAGCGGTACCATCACTCCGATGGAACGTGTGTTTTGCTTCGACGTCACGAAAGACTGGGTCTTTCAAACGTGGGACCGAAAATCGATCATTTCAAGTAACGTGGGCTTGTACGGTGTACGTGTTCCCCTGGTGACGGGCACAGGCATCCAAGACCTCGCTGGCTCCCTAACCTACTTTTTCAATTCCAACGGCCAGATCGAGCATATTTCGTTCCGCGGCCACACGGGCGACCCAGCGCCTCTGATGGGATTTCTCATTCCCAGCCATGCGTTTCAGCGTCAACCGGCACCACCAAACGTACACGTCTATCAGGTGAAGTGGACTAGCCGGCCGCAGAGCGAACTTCGGATTCGTCCGGAGACTGTCGTGTCCTCCACTTCGCCGCACAACAATTATGCCGTCGAGCTGGAGCTTGCCCGACCGGGTTCACAACGCCTGTTGCCGCCGCGCGAACCACCGCCGCAGCTTGTGCCGGTTGCTCCGCCACCCCCCTCCGCGACGGCGAACGGTGAAGCCGCCACGGGCGACGAAACGAAGGGCAGCGACTCCTATTTCGATCAGGTTCGCTACGCAACGCCAGTGGAGCGAGACCAGATTTATCGGACACGCTGGCCGAATTGACCCGCTGATTTGCGCGGTTGGCGGCCGATCTGTCGTCATCCCCCCGGAATGGCTATTCTGGTCGAATGCCTGGCGAATCGCTTGATATTATTCCTTGTCCACCACACCGCACGCGGGAGGCGCTTTCGCTTGTGCTAAGCGAGGTAGCTCCCGAGCAGCGGCGTGAAGTGGCGAGTCCCGTGTGGGATGCAAACGAAGCAGCAGCCGCCCCCGTTGAGGGGCTTTACATTGCATTGCGAGGCAAGGAGGTTTGCGCAGGCGCGTGGGGACAGCGGCAGCCGGGTAACACGGCCGTCCTTTGGCCGCCGAAATGGAATGGCCGCGAGGTTGCGGGGGCCTCGGCGAGACTTGTCGCGGCGGTCGTCGGCACGCTCGACACGGCAGGCATCGCCATGACCCAGGTGTTGTTGCCGTCGCGAGAGACCGAGATCGCGTCATTGCTGCAAGAGGCACAATTCCGCTATCTCGCCACTCTCCTGTATCTCACGTGTGAGGCAAGCGATTTTCCCACCGAACTCCCCACCAGTGGCGATCTTCAATTCGAGGCATATCACACGTCGCAGGGGGAGCGGCTCAAGGGCCTCATCGAGCAAACCTACAAAGGCACGCGGGATTGTACCGGTTTGGACGGCACTCGAGACGTTAGCGACGTCCTCGCGGGCTATCTAGCCACCGGTACATCAGGAACGGCGAATTGGTATTTCATTCGCGCAAGTGACAGGGATGTTGGCGTGTTACTCCTGGCAGAGCACGCTGGTTCGCAGCATTGGGAGTTGGTTTATATGGGATTGACGCCGGAAGCCCGCGGCCGCAGTTGGGGGGTGCGGATCACTCGGGAGGCGCAGTGGCTGGCGAGGCATGCCCGCGTTGAACGAATCGTGCTGGCGGTCGATTCTGCCAATCTCCCAGCGATTGCGATGTATCGTGAGGCTGGATTCGTCGCATGGGATAAGCGAGCGGTATTTGTCCGATTCAAGCCGTGCGTGATCGATTAAGGCCATGATTTCATTCAGGGATACTCCCACCTGCACGATACAGATTGGAAACGTAAGGCCAGGCATGACAACGCGTTTTTTGGAGTTCGTCGCAAATTCTCTGGTGGTAACGTGTTTCGTCATGGATCAACAGCGGGCATTGTTTGGCAGGCGAACGACCGAACATTTTTTCCACGCTTCGTTCCTCGTTGGTAAAAAAAATTTCCCGTCGCGTGATTGGCTGCAAACCAGTCATACTCCGGTCTTCACGTGCGTTCTTGGAAAGAGTTCGCCAATGTTTTCTGCTCGCAATCGGATACCCCTTTGACACCGGTGCTAGCAGGCGTACAATCGGCAACTCAGACGACCAACAGTGAAGACCGTTGGTCGAGTGTGGGGTCCAAGTGGTAAATCTCGGCTCGGCTGATTCGGCCGGCCCTTTCTCTAGTTTGCGCTAGTTGTCCCAAGAGTCCGGCAGTGCGAACTGCCGCAGGCGTGTCGCTAAGAAGGCGGCAAGCGGCGCTGGGGATATGCGCTGACGGAGTACGCAGGACGTGGTCACGGAAGATTGCCAAGTTGCGGCGGTACGGGCAAAGCTGGCGGACAGGATCGGTTTGCAGCGTTACGGTCTGTGGTTTGGATCACAGACGGAACTTTCGATTGAGGCGGACTGCGTAACTGTCCGTGTTGCGAGTGCCTTCGTCCGCGATTGCCTGAGGAAGTATTTTGCCGATGATGTGCGTTCCAGTTCTCAGGCGGTGGTTGGCCGTGATCTGTCGATCGAATTCGAGATCGAGCCGGCGCTTGTGTTGAGGAAGTCCAGACAGGCATTACCAGAACCAGCCAAATCGGCGGATTTATCCAGACCGAACTCATCCGGGGATCGGTCTCCCTCCACGGTAACCATGCCGTGCCTTGATCCGTTGGAGAAGCCGGCGGATGACAAATCGTCGGCCAAGAAAATTGTGCCGACGAGCGGAACTTCACGGCCGAACGGAGTCGCTGCCTCGTCCGCCAGCAAGATCGCGGCTGCTCGTGCCGAATTCACCTTAAGTCGAATTGTCGTTGGGCCAAGCAACGAGTACGCATACCGCGCGGCCGAGTTGACGGCTTACGGTCGGCAGCAGGCTTCGCCGGTGCTGTTTTGCGGTCCGACCGGTGTTGGGAAGACGCACTTGCTCCGTGGCATTCAGCTCGAACACCGGCGGCGGTTTCCAAGAACCCGCGCGATTTTTCTCACGGCCGAGCAGTTCACTACGGGCTTTATCGAAGCGTTGCGGGGAAGCGGGCTGCCAAGCTTTCGTCAAAAATGCCGTGGTGCCGATTTGCTCATCGTCGACGATCTACAGTTTTTCGTCGGCAAGCAGCGGACCATCGAGGAACTGCAACACACGGTTGACACGATCCTGGCCGAAGGACGGCAGTTCGTACTCGGCAGCGACCGCGGGTTGGCGGAGTTACGAGCGCTCGGGCCGGAGCTTACTTCCCGTTTGGCAGGCGGCCTGACGTGCGAGATTTCGCCGCCGGAGTTTGCTACTCGGTTCGGTATTCTCCGAGGCCTGCGGGATGAAATGCAGCTTTCCATTGACCACGACGTGCTGCAGATGATCGCCAGCCAAATCACGGCCGGGGCTCGCGAGCTGCGAGGCGCGCTCCACCGGCTTGAAGCGATGAGCTTTGCGTCGAATCAGCCCATCTCGCGCGAAATGGCCGAGGAGGCGTTGCGCGAGCTTACGCGCCAGTGTACCCGGGCCGTGCGGCTCGCGGACGTGCAGCAGGCTGTGTGCGAGGTGTTCGGGATCGAGCCCGCGCAACTCCGTTCCGATCGCAAAGGGCGGTCGCTCCATGAGCCGCGGATGCTCGCCATGTGGCTGGCGCGGAAGTACACACGCGCGGTCTGGAGCGAAATCGGTCAGTTCTTCGGCCGCCGAAGTCACAGTACGGTAATTTCGGCTCATCACCGCGTGGAGAAACTCATCGCCGAGCAAGCGGTGATTGGAGTCAACGACCAGAAGTGCAATGTCGAAGAAGCAATCCGCCGAGTGGAGGCGGCGTTGCGCACGGCGTAATCAACAGGCCACGAAACAGGTGTTGCCGCTTCCCTGCTCAGTCAGCCTGGTCTCGCTGCTCCATTTTGATGGGGTCTGGGGGACGAAGCGCGGCTTGGGTGGTCGTCGTCTTCAACCCGCTCGGCAACGTGCGATGTGAAATTGGCATCAATGTCATCATGCCTCGTATGAAATACAGCGGCACAAAGCGGGCAGCATCAGTTGGGGCAACCGGTGTCAGCCATTAGTTGTCGCCGCGCGGCCTGGCACCATGCTTGCAAACCAGCGTTTCGGCATCGCGCCCAGGCCAATCAACGCCAGTTGCGACGCGGCAAAAGTCAACAGCCACATCGCGGTCGTGCTCTCCGAGGCACCGTAGGAATGCAGGCCGACTCCAAGCTCGTTCACCCCGAACCATGACCAGGTGGTGACGATATTACCGCCGATCGCGAGCAAGGCCAGCCCACGGCCCTTCACCAGGCCGCCCCAGCGGGCGTGCAACACAAGCGCGTTGTAGAGGACGATGATCAGCGCGCCGTTCTCTTTCGGATCCCAGCCCCAGAAGCGGCCCCACGAGTCGTCGGCCCATAGGCCGCCGAGCACCGTGCCAATAAAGCTGAAGAAAATTGCGAAGCAGAGCGTGCCGTAGATCATCCGAGTGAGCTGGCGGCGGGCCGTGTCGTCGAGCACCGGAAACAGGTGCGCGAGGAGCACATACATGATGCCGAGCATGCCGGCAAGGAATGTAGTCGAGTAACCGAGCGTGATGCAGACAACGTGCGTGGCCAGCCAGAATTGCGTGTCGAGCACGGCTTGGAGGACGATGAATGTGTCGCCATCGAGCGAAAGGAAGTGCGCCACGAGCAACGTCAAGAAGCCAAGCACCGCGGCCACGATATTCCCGATGCCGAGCCGGTAGAGTGACTCGAAAACGAGCGCGAGCAACACGCACGCCCAGCCGATGAAAACCGCCGACGAATAGAGGTTTGTCACAGGCGGCCGGCCGGAGATGTAAATCCGCGCCACGAGAGCAAATGTATGCACCACGAAGGTAAACCACAGCAGCCAGATCGAGCCGCGCCGCAGCGGCTCGGTCCAGCCCAGCCACGACAGTACGCCGAGCACAAAGGCCACAAGGTACAGCACGGCCGCGTAATAGAACGGGCTGAACTGGTTATAGAATACTTCAAAATCAACCTTGGGCCGTGAGAGGATTTCCGCTTTTGCCAGGCCGGAGGCAACGAGTTGCTTCTTGTCGGCATCGAGCGATTTCTCGTAATTGCTCATCGCCTGTCGATACGTGGCTAACTCGCGGTTAAAGGACGTCACATCGCCATCGGCGTACGCTTTCAGTGCGGAACGCAGTGCCGCGGCCGACCGGTTGACTTGCCTCCCCGTCACTTGATCGCGCAGTGCCTCGAACTCGGCTTCCAAAAGGGGCATCCATCGCTCGCCCGCCACCTTCGGCGGCACGGCGTGCGGTGCTTCGGACGCGCGCAGCTCGGCGATCAACTGCTGAACCTGCTGCAAGCTTGCCTGGATCGAATCTTGTTCGCTCGAGATCGGAGGCGAGCGGAAGGATACCGTCAGGAGCACGAACAACTGGCGCTTCTTGGCCAGCTCGAGAACTTGTCGCTGGTAAAGCGACCGGCCATCTTCCGGTTGGGCGGCAGCTAGTTGGATCTGCTTATCCAACTCACCTTGTTTGTCGTGAATCTCGTTGAACGAATAGCGAAACGAACCTTCACGCGGTTTGAGTCCCAGCGTGTCCAACAAATCCAAACTCTCGATGCGGAACACCCGGTGATCGTTTGCCGCCGGTGCGCCGGAGATTACGTCAAGCAACCAACGTATCGCTGGAAGTCGGGTGGTGACGCCATCCTTTTCGACGATTAGCTCCTGCCGGCCGGAAAGGATTTGCAGGCTGTTGCGTGCAACCGTGTCGTAGGGCTTGATCCGGCCCTGGTAGGCGAGCGGCAACTCGGCGAACTCGTGGATTTGCATCTCGCTCGGGGCGGATTTTGGCATTCGTGTTTTGCTCAACACGTATCCCGCGAAGAGAATGAGCACGATCGCGGGAAACCACTTGGCGAAGGCGGCCCAAGCTCCGAGCCGTGTCGCAGGTTGACGTACTCGGTTCGCCTTGCCCGATTGCCCCACCTGCTTAAGCTGGGTCGCCCCAATCTCCTCTTCGGCGCGGCGACGGAGAAACCGCACCAGCATTGAGCCAAAATGAGCCAGCATTCCGGTAGCGACGAGCATGCAGGCTACATACGGCGCCATCCAACCGGGGTTCTTGACAACTTGCAGCACGGTGGTTAGTTCGGTGTCGCCATCGAAGCTCGACTGATAGAACGTCGTTCCAGCATAACGCAGCGGATTGTTCATCCAGATGGCAATTTCACGATCAACGTTTCGGGCCGGATCCTTCAGTTGCACCAGGGAGGAATAGTTCTTCGCGGTGTTCGTGCCGATGTAACGATCGAACCGGAAATCCTTTAGTGTCAACGTGTAGGGGTAGTAGATACGCTGGAATCGCAAGGCGAGATCATACGTCCGGCCGTCCACTTCCATCTTCTGATTGTCTAGCCACTGCGACAGTAGATAAGTGCCGAGAGAGCTGCCATCTTTCTTCGAAAGCAACTCCACGTAAGCCGAGGGAAAATCAATCCGATTTTCCATGTCGACGCCACTGAGTTCCTGCAGCGGCTCAGCGATCTGCTCGCGGCCGAAACCAGCCGTGGCAGGATTGGGGGCGTTGGCAACTGGTTGTACCAGGTGTGAATTTGGCAACCAGCGACGGACCTGGAGGGAGAACGGTAAATCGGAATGGTCGATCCGCGTGGAGCCGCTGGCGCTGGCCGCCAACAGCGACTCCGGGACGACCGTCTCCCGGTCTTCTTCCGGATCAGAACGGTCGGTGACAGCAAGTTCAGACGCGCGGACATCTTGCGACCAATTCACCGTTGCCCCTTCGGAGATCGTCATTTGCGATTCATGGGCCGACATTCCAGTCACAAGTTCACTGAGCATCATCAACGCGACGCCGCCATGCACGAGTACGATGCCGGCCCGTTTGCGGAACACCAGGACGCAGCCGATCAAGAGCACAATACCGGCCGCGGTTCCTTTCACGAGTTGCCAGAGAATGCGCAGGCCGGCGTCATCGAGTCGGGCGTCGGGATTGGCGAACAACCACACGGTCAAAACAGCGAACAACAGGTCGATGGCGAGCAGAGTCAACCATTCCGTGCGGCGGAGGCGATGAAAACCATCGACCAAGAACCAGGTGCCAGCAAGAACTGCCAGGACCAGCGTCGCGCGGAGCGATTGCCACAATCCGTTCGCCAGCGCCGGCGAGAGTTCGCTTTCGACCGCTTCGTCCATGCCGCTCTGAATCACCAGGAACGTAATCAGAATGCCTAGTGCGATGATGGCCAACCCAATCCACAACCGCGTGCCCGCAGTGGCGATCTTGAAACGCACCGCATGGGCGGCCGTGAGGTTAAGCAGGAGCAACAGGCCAATGAGTTTTCCGCCGGGAAAGTAAAATCCGCCGCTGAAATCCCCGTGGTAACCCTTGAAGAGTAATTGTGCCAGCCGTTCAAACACCACAAAATCGATGCGGGCGAACCACACTCGGAAGTAGGTGTCATTCACTACCCGCCAAATGCCTTGGTCGACCTGGGCGAGCGTGCCAGCGAAGACTAGAAAGATCGCAATTGCGAACAGCAAGACGGTGAGTCGCAAGGATGCAAATGCGTTAAGACCTCGTGCCAAGCAACTACGTTCTGCAGAAAGCATGACGATTCCTGCTGCCTGCGTGGTGTCGATGGCCGCCGCTTCTGGCCGCGGCAGTTCGCTAGTCGCCATCGTTTTCTCCTCCGCCGGTTGTGAACTTCACTGATTCGAGAAAGGACTTGAAGTTGTCGCGTTGGGCGACGACGAGTTCGCGACTGCCGCTCAACTTGAAAAACCAAATCTGTTCACCGCGTTTGACCATCGCAGCGATCGTGGCGAGGTCAGTCGGTGACTCGCCTGGTTGCGCAGCTTCCGGGGTCATTTCCGCGTAGGACGCCTGCACACCATCCATTTCAATCGTTTGCACGACGTCGCCAATCGCCTCCTTGCTGATCTCCGCGAGGCCCACCTCATGCCGCCAACGGTTCACGTTCTCCAGGGGGTCGGAGATCATCGGGCCGGCGTCGGACGGAAAATCGATTGCAGTGATGAACGCTTGTTGCGGCCCCTCGGTTACCGCGAACACGAGCTTGCGCAAACCGCCTGCCGGCAAGGTCTGCCACGACTCGGGGGCCGTGAATGTGAACGGAACGGCTTCCGCCGCAGGCGGCGATGCGATTGGGGGGTGACCGGTCGGCAGGCCGGACGAAGGAGCAGCCTCGCCGATTGGGGCGGTGCTGCCAGCATGAGGAGCTTCACCGTTAGACGGCACACCGCCGGCAAACGGCGCCGCCATGCTGCCGGCCGAGAACTGCCCTTGCAAGTCGACGATGGTCATCGTCGCGTCGCCAACTTTGATTTCGCGAGTGAACTCCGCGAGTTGGTTTGGGCCAGCTTCCGGCAGCTTCATTTGTCCACGCCAACGGTTGATGTTGCTCAATAGCTCGTCGGGAGCGCCGCGCCAAGGCAACGCAATCACTGAAATCTCGACCGCCTGATCATCGGTCGGGATCACGATGGTGGCCGCACGCATGCCGCTGCCGGGAGTTTCGGTCCAGCCTTCGGGCAATTTCCATGCGGGTTTCGCCTGGCCGGCCGTGACGCGTATGCTCCCGTAGAACTCCGTAATGGCATCGGCCAGCTTGTCCATCGCGGCGATCGGGCCACTCGCTTTCAGAA
>JAKEGR010000319.1 GCA_022615465.1 Planctomycetota bacterium
GCGCGTTTTCCTTTCAACGGCTGCTCCGGAAGTAACAAGTCGTTCATGGAGATGGATGGGCGATCCGTATTCAAATGGGCGGTGCGGTTGCTCGATGATTCCACGCAGCAAGTGCTCCAAGCAGCGGGCTGCACCACGGACGACGTGAAACTCTGGCTCTTCCATCAAGCCAACAGCCGCATTCTTGACGCGGCGGTGGACGCCTTGAAGCTCGATCGGAACAAAATCGAATCGCATATCGACCGCTATGGCAACACCTCGGCCGCCAGCATTCCAATCGCCTTGGATGAAACCTTTCGGGCCGGCCGCTTTCAGCGCGGAGACCTGCTGCTGCTGTGTGGCTTCGGCGGCGGACTGGTGTGGGGCACCGCCCTGCTGCGATGGTAAGGCCCACGCGGCAACGGACGACTTGAATGATGACCAAGAAAACCAAAGAACTCCCCGTCCGTCGCGACGTGCATCCTGCCGACACATGGAACCTTGCCAGCCTGATCGAGGACGACGACGCCTGGGAGCGGTCGTTCGCCAAGTGGGAAAAGCAGATTTCGAAGTACGAGCGGTTCCGGGGCACGCTCGGCGACGGCCCCGCGGCGCTCGCGAAGTGTCTGGCGTTCGATAGTGATCTCGATCGCGAGGGAGAGCGGCTTGGCACTTATGCGCATCTGAAGACCGCCGAGGACATGGCCGACAGCCGCTACCAGCGGATGCTCGGTCGGTACGAACACGCGGCGACCCGGGCAGCCGAAGCGGCGAGCTTCATCCGGCCGGAGATTCTGTCGCTCTCCGCGACGAAGCTGCATGAGTATGTCAACGCCAAACCCCTCCGGCGATTCAAACTGCCACTTGAACGGCTGATTCGTTACAAGCCGCACACGCTCGGCCGCGGCGAAGAGAAGCTGCTTGCGATGCAGCACGAGATGGCCCAGGCGTCTGACCGCGTGTTTCGCCAACTGACGGATGCGGACCTCAAGTTCGGCATGGTTCGCAACGACAAACGCGAATCGGTGGAGCTAACCCACGCTACGTTCTCGACGTTTCTCCATTCACCGAATCGCGATGTCCGTCGCCGGGCGTTCCATCAATACTATGAGCAATTCAAGTCGCACGAAAACTCGCTGGCGGCCGCGCTGGCCAGTTCGGTGCAAAAGGATGTGTACTACGCCAAAGCACGCGGCTACCCGAGTGCCCACGAGGCATCGCTGTTTCATGACAAGGTGCCGGTGGCGGTGTACGACAACCTGATCGCGGCCGTGCGCGCGAAGCTGCCGGCGCTGTACGGCTATTTCGAGCTGCGCCGCAAGAGAATGCGGCTCCGTGATATCCATCAGTACGACACCTACGTGCCGATCTTGAGCGAGTTGGAGACGCGGCGCACGTGGGACCAGGCGGTGGAGGCCGTCGTCCGTGCGATCGAGCCGCTGGGCCGCGATTATTGCCGCGTACTGGAGCAGGGTCTTGCTGGTCGCTGGTGCGACCGCTACCCCAATCGTGGCAAGCGGAGCGGCGCGTTTAGCTGCGGCACGTACGACGGCTGGCCATATATTCTCATGAATTATCAGCCGGACGTGCTCGACCACGTCTTCACGCTCGCTCACGAGGCGGGCCATTCGATGCACAGCTACCTTTCGGCGAAGCAGCAGCCGTTTGAATCGTACAATTACACGATCTTTGTGGCGGAAGTGGCCAGTACATTCAACGAACAACTCCTGAGCCGCTACCTCCTGCAGCGGGCCAAGAGCGACAAAGAGCACGCGTACCTCATCAACCGCGAGATCGATGCCATCCGCGGCACCATCATCCGGCAAACCATGTTTGCCGAGTTTGAGAAGATTGCGCACGCACTGGTCGAAGCGGGCGAGCCGCTGACGGTCGACTGCTTGAAGACAGAATACGGCAAGCTGCTCGATGCCTACTTCGGTCCTGAATTTGTCATCGACGAAGAGCTAAAGCTGGAATGCCTCCGGATTCCACACTTTTACAGTCCGTTTTACGTCTACAAGTATGCGACCGGCCTCTCGGCCGCGATCGCGCTGAGCGAGCGCGTCCTGAGCGGCGGCAAGAAAGAACTGAACGATTATCTGTCATTCCTCCAAGGCGGCTGCTCCCAATGGCCGCTGGATTTGCTCAAGGACGCTGGCGTCGACATGTCCAGCCCCGCGCCGGTCGAGACGGCACTCTCTTATTTCGAGCGTCTGGTCGGCGAACTCGACACGCTGCTGTAACCATCGCGACTGCCGCGTCCTCGCCGAAGCGTCACAACGCCTTCTATAAACACCACATGAACGCCACGAGGTCGGCCTTTTCCTGTTTGGTCAACTCGATCCCCAGCACGAGGTTGAAAAACTCGACCGTGTCGTCGAGCGTCAGCAACCGGCCGTCGTGCAGATAGGGCGGCGAGTCTTTGATGCCGCGCAACGGGAACGTCTTGATCGGCCCGTCTGCGGACGCCATCCGACCATTGATCCTTTGCGGCTCGAAGAACCGCTCGGTCTTGAGATTGTACATCAGGTTGTCCGTGTAGTACGGGGCCGGATGGCACGCGGCGCACTGGGCCTTGCCGAAGAACAACTCCTGCCCGCGCAGCTCCGCCTCGCTCGCCTGGTCGGGATCGAGCTTACCGAACACGTTGAGCTTGGGTGCCGGCGGGAAGTCCAAGATTTCTTGGAACTCGGCCATGGAATGCACCTGGCTTCCTCGCTCCAGCACGTTGACCCCCTTCTTCGCGGCAATCACCGGGTCGCCATCAAAGTAGGCGGCCCGCTGCTCGAACTCGGTGAAGTCCTCCACCGATTTGAGCGCTCGCTGCGAGCCAAACAGCCGCTGGATATTCACACCCCGTAGCGGCGGCGTATCGAGGCGGTGGCGAAATTCCTGCGGACGGATGTCGCCGACCAGATGCGTGGCCGCGTTGGTATGGCCATTCACATGGCAGTCGAAGCAGGTGACGCCACGATGCGACATGAGCGAGCGGCGATCATCCGTCTGGTTGAATTGCTGCTGCGGGAACGGCGTGACGAGCAATCGCAACCCTTCAAGCTGCTTGGGATTGAGGATTCCATTGAACAACTCGAAGTAGTTCATGATCGTAACAACCTTCCCTTGGGAAACATCTCCGAGATCGGGGCGGGTTGTCAGATAAATCGGGGGTGGAAATTCCGGCAGCAAATGCGCCGGCAGGTCGAAGTCGAGGTCGAATCGCGTCAAGTCCCGCTGCTCCTGCCGCTTGATTTCGTCGATATGCTGTTGCGGAAAGAGCATGCCGCCTTCCGGATGATTCGGATGAGGCAGCGGCAAGAACGCCTTGGGCCAGGCACCCGCGGCGCGTAACTCGGCCGGCGACATCCGGCCCAATTTGTCCCACGTTGCGCCCTCGGGAAGACCCGCCCGCACGCCTTGCTGGACCGGTTTTCCCCGCGACATGGTGACCTCCTTGGCAGGCCGATCCGACAGGTCGTAGCGCTCATTGAGCAGATCCGCTTGGCGACGGTTGATCGCTTTCTTCTCGGCCGACATCCGCTTCACCGTCTGGTCGAACGGCTCTTTCGCCACGACCGCGGAGTAGCTCGACGGCGGCGGATCGGCTGCGGAGGCAATCCCGATAGCCACCGTAGCAACGCCGAGCAGTGCCACAACCGCCCCCCTGCTGCGCGAACGATTCACGTTGAAATCTGCGACTCGCTTGACCATGACTACCTCCCGTGAGAAGAAGAAAAATGCGAAGCGACTCAACCACGTTTCACCGACGCTAGTAAACTACTTCCGACAAGGTTATAAGTACAGTATATTTCTCAAATAACAAGCATAGGCATTTCCTATGGAGTTGCACCAACTGCGATACTTCGTTGCCGTTGCCGAGTTGCGCGGATTCACTCGGGCAGCGGAGCGATGCGGGGTTACCCAGCCTTCGCTCAGTCAACAGATTCAAAAGCTCGAACGCGAGCTTGGAGAACAGCTTCTGGACCGATTGGGCCGGAAGATCAAATTGACCGAAGCGGGCGAGTCGTTCTACACTCGCGCCACGGCGGTGCTCGATGCCGTCCATGAGGCCAAGGCATCGATCCACAACGACATCGATTGGCGCAAAGCGAGCATCTCCCTTGGCGCAATCCACACGGTCGCGCCGTACTTATTGCCAGATGTGGTCAAACGGCTGACTCGCAACTTTCCCATGGCTCAAGTAACGGTCGAAGAGCGGCTGACCGAAGAACTTATCGAGCGATGCCTGGCGGGGGAACTCGACGTGGGCATCGTGGCGTTACCCGTTGCCGAGAAGCGATTACGGGCGGAACGGCTCTTCAGCGAGAAGCTGCTGGCGGCAATTCCGGCTGGCAGTCCGCTTGCCAGGCGGAAACGGCTAGCTTTGGCGGACCTATCCGAAGAACCCTTCGTGCTGCTCGACGAAATGCACTGCCTCGGCCAGCAGACGCTGAAACTCTGCTCCGATCACGATTGCGCCACAATCATCAGTTGCCGAACCGCTCAACTCCTGACGGTGCAAGAGATGGTCGCCCTGGGACAAGGGGTATCCCTCGTGCCGGAAATGGCGATGCGTCGCGACCGCGACCGCCGCCGCGTGTATCGCCCGCTCGAGGATCCGCCGATCGTACGGGAGATTGCGATGATCTGGCGGCCCCGCTATCGGCCCCGAAAACTCGTCGAAGAGGTGCTGGACCTGCTGCGCCAGATGGGAAAGACCATCTTGGCCAAAGGGAAATCGTAAGCTAAGATCGAGGGATGCCATTCATGGATAGGGTGGCGAGCCGCCGGCTCGCGACTTGTCGTACCTAGATATCCTCTTTCCGATTCTTGACGCTCGACCCCAGGCTCTCCACGCACCATGGCCAAAGAAGGTCCGCGGAAAAAAGTTCCCAAGGAACTCGCCGTCATCAATGCCGACAACTGCACCGGTTGCGAGTCGTGTCTGGAGGTCTGCCCCGTCGATTGTATTACGCTCAAGAAGATCGATCGCGGGGTCGCCAAGGGAACGCAGCAGTGGTGCGAGATTGACCTCGATCGGTGCGTGGGCTGTGAGGTGTGCGTCCACATTCCGGGCAAGAAAACCAACCCTTACGAATTGACGGTCTGCCCGTGGGACGCAATCGAGATGGTTCCGACCGAGAACGTGGCCGTGGTGGTCGCTCAAATCGGCGGCCCGCCTGAATACATTCAAGCTAACTGGGACCGGCTGGTCGGCTCGGCCCAGCATCTGGCCGAGCTACGGGCGGCCAGCGCGTGACGCGGCTCATCCGCCCGCCAGCACCTGTCGCATGTATTCAATACTTCGCCGGGCGATCTCGTCGGGACTCGGTTCATACTTGAACACCTCGACGCTGGCCCAGCCGCGGTAATTGATCTCTTTCAGCGCGGCAAAGATCGGCTTGAAGTCGACGTCGCCCATCCCCGGCCCGAGCAGGTTCGGATCGTTGGCGTGGAAGTGAACAAGCCATTCGCGGCTTTCGCGAATGATGTCGGCGATCGGGCGGCCTTCGCTGCTCATGGCTTTCACGTCGAGGTGCAGCTTGCAGTGAGGCGAGCCAACCATTTCGGCCAACCGGATGCCCGCCCGCGCATTGAGCAGGAAATCACCCTCGGCCGGACCAAGCGGCTCCAGCGCGATCGTCACATCGTGTTGACGACAGGCCGGCAAGACGGCATGGAGGACCTCCGTCGCGTAGGCCTCCGCATCCTCGTAGGAAACTCCCGGAAGCAAATTGCGCTGTTGCGGCGAGCCAAGAACCATGATCTTGCCGCCCAGGTTGACACAGACCTCAACGAGCCTGCGGAGGTACTCGGCCGTGTGCCGCCGCACGTTCGGATCGGGGCTGGTGAGATAGAAGCCCTCGGTCTTGGCCAAGAGCCAGTGCAGGCCGATGATCTCCAGGCCGGCGTCTTCTGCCTGAGTGCGGACTTCCACGATCTGCTCGGCCGGCACCTGACGCACGTCGAACGGCTTGGCCGCCGGCTGGAACGTAAACGGCGCGATCTCGACGCCCGTGTAACCGAGTTTACGGATTGTGGAGAACGTGTCGACAAAAGGCCGGTCGCCAAACGTCTCGTTGCAGATGGCCAATTTCATGGAATTGTACTCCGTGACTGGGTACCGCGGGGTGCGTCTTGCGGCTTGACGGTGGCTCCGCCATATTAAGCGTTGCCTCCTTATCGTATCACAACGGCACGGGGTTTACATGATGTCGATCGGCACGGAAACGCGAGAAACCGCTACGCTCTCCCTGAGCAGGATTCACCAAGGCGACTGCCTCGAATTGCTGCGTCAGGTCGAAGACGGCACGATCGACCTCGTATTTGCCGATCCGCCGTTCAACATTGGCTACGACTACGACGCGTATCACGATCGCCACGACGACGAGACCTATACTGCCTGGTGCCGAGACTGGATTACTGAAATCCACCGCGTGCTGAAGCCGGAGGGTGCGTTTTGGCTGGCAATTGGCGATGAATACGCGGCCGAGTTGAAGGTGGCCGCCCAGCACCAGGTTGGCTTCTTCACCCGGAGCTGGATTGTCTGGTACTACACGTTTGGCGTGAACTGCAAGCGCAAGTTTTCGCGGTCCCACGTCCATTTGTTCCATTTCGTAAAAGACGAGAACCGCTTTACGTTCAATGCCGACGACCCGCTGTGCCGGGTGCCTTCGGCGCGGGCGCTCGTGTATGGCGACAAGCGGGCCAATCCGGCGGGGCGGCTGCCGGACGACACGTGGATCGTAAGGCCCGCGGCAGACGACAACTGGGTGCTCCGTCCACAGGACTTGCCCGAAGGCTTTCAGCCGACGGACGACACCTGGTACTTCTCCCGCGTGGCCGGCACCTTCAAGGAACGGCAAGGTTTTCATGGCTGCCAGATGCCGGAGCAGCTTTTGGGGCGAATCGTTCGCGTCAGCAGCAACCCGGATGACATCGTGCTCGACCCGTTTGCCGGCAGCGGCACAACCCTGGCTGTGGCGAAGAAACTGCGGCGTCGGTGGATCGGCTGTGAATTGTCTGAAGCGTATGTCCGGGCGGCCACGGAGCGATTGAATTCCATCAAGCCGGGCGATGCGCTCGATGGCGCGGCCGATCCGATTGCCAGCGCGCCATCGACGGCTAACGGCCGCCGGCTGGAAACCTTCAATCCACGCGAGTCAATTACCGACGCAGAACAGTCAAGTGCGGATGCAGAACGACGGCTGCCACCTCTCCCCCTGGGAGAGGGCTGGGGTGAGGGAGATTCGCGCAGCGGCCCTCACCCTGACCCTCTCCCGACCAACCTTCGGTCGGTGCCCGGCGAGGCGATGGCCACGTCTCACTTAGCCGAAAAAGCGCCAGCAACACCATCGGTCAAACGCGAGTTGCGCGAGCTGGTGCGCGAGGCGATCGTCGAGGCTTTTTTTGCCACTCACGAGGGCTACTCGACCGATTGGCTGCTGGCAAATCCACAACTGCAACAAGCGTATCACGAGGCGTGCCGCGAAGCCGGCCTGATTGGCAGTCCGGCCGATTGGAACCGCGAGCTGCTGCGGTTGCGGAAGTCCGGCGGCTTTCCCAAAGAAGGGAAACTCAAGAGAATCCATTTTTGTGCTGCTGACATGGATAA
>JAKEGR010000320.1 GCA_022615465.1 Planctomycetota bacterium
CGCTCGAAAGGCGCCGGCGGCCTGGCCGAACTCATCAAGCGTCAAGGAGGTGAACGGATTCGCTTTTTCTTGCTACGCACGCATTACCGCAGCACGGTTCTCTTCAACGAGCCAGCGATCGAAGAAGCCGGCATCGGTCTCGATTCGTTCTACCGCCTGTTCAAACGCTACACGCGCGTCACGGGCAAAGACTTCTACGCGATCGAGCCAGCAGCAACACGCGAAGCCGGCGAGGCCGCTTCAGCGGCCGGGGTCGACCCAGTACTCCAATCCGCAACCGCCTGCCGCCACAAATTCCTGACGGCGATGGATGACGACTTCAACTCGGGCGGGGCGATCGGCGAATTGTTCGAACTGGCCAAGATCACGAACAAGTTTTTCGATGATGCGGATCTCGAAGGTACGGGCAAGAGCGACGCGGCCGCCATCGCAACCGTCTCGACGCTGCTCACGACGCTTAAGGAGCTTGCCAGCATCCTCGGTATTTTCTCGCAACCCCCGGCTCAGCCGGGAGATGCTTCAGACGACCTGCTTGCCAGGCTGATGCCACTCGTGATTAACCTGCGCGCGGCGGCCCGGAAGAACAAGAGCTTCGCCGTGGCGGACAAGATCCGCGACGGTCTCGCCCCGCTTGGCATCACGCTCGAAGACCGCGCCGGCGGCACCGAATGGAGCGGCGGCGGTGCCACGGCCGGCTTGCCAGGCAGTGCGGGTGCCGTCATGCAACTCCTGATCCAGCTTCGCGCCGATGCTCGCTTGGCAAAGGATTTTGCCACCGGCGACACGATCCGCAACCACCTCAACAACATCGGCATCACGCTCGAAGATCGCGCGGGAGGCACGGAATGGACTCGGTAATCTGACGTTCCGCTGGCTCAGGACTTTTGACCCTCGATTCACAACCTGCTCATGCGTGTCCTCGGCATCGATCCCGGCCTGCATACCACCGGTTACGGCGTGCTGGAATTCGCCAACAGGCAGCCGCGGCTGATCGAGGCGGGCGTGGTCCGCGGCAAGTCGGGCGGCACGTTGGCCGAGCGGGTGCAAGAAATTCACGACGGCGTGGCGGATGTCATTGCCACATTGAAACCGGAGGTGCTGGCCATCGAAGAGCTGTATTCGCATTACGAGCGGCCGACGACGGCCATTCTCATGGGCCACGCTCGGGGTGTCATTGTGCTGGCAGCGGCCGAGGCTGGCATCCCGGTGGAAAGCTATGCAGCGACACAAATCAAGAAAACGCTCACCGGCAGCGGCCGGGCGCCCAAGTGGCAGATCCAAGAAGCAATCCACCGCGAATTGAACCTACCCAGCTTGCCCGAGCCGCCCGACGTGGCCGACGCGCTGGCCATCGCGTTGTGCCATTGTTATTTGAGGCGGCAGTTGCCGGTTGGGAGCTAACGACTTGCGGCATGGGGGCTGATAGGATGGGTCGCAGCCGAGCATTCCAAACGCTTTGGCTCAATAGCACAACATTGAATCGCAGCGGCTTGGCTGCTGCCGCCAATTCCCCAGTCCCATGATCACCAAAATCACCGGCATCCCGATCGCGGTCGCAGCGGATACGCTCACGCTCGCCGTCGGTGCGTTTGAATACGAAGTGCTGATTCCCGAGTTTGCCAGGCGGAATCTGCAAGACAAGTTCGGCAACGAGGTCAGCCTGCACACGATCGAATACCTGGAAGGCAATGCGATGCAGGGTCGGCTCGTACCGCGGTTGGTCGGTTTTCTGAACCCGGTCGAGCGGGAGTTCTTCGACATGTTCTGCGAAGTGGATGGCGTTGGCGTGAAAAAAGCGCTACGGGCGATGGTCCGGCCGGTGCAGGAAGTGGCCACGCTAATTGAAGAACAAGATGCGAAGGGCCTGGCAACGCTGCCCGGCATCGGTCCGGCCACTGCCGAGCGGATCATTGCCAAATTGCGCCGCCGCGTACCGAAGTTCGCGCTCTTGGTGGGCCGCGATACGCCGCCCGTGGCCGGCGTCGAGCGTGACCTCCTGGCCGAGGCTTTTGAAGTCCTCCGCGTACTCGGCCACAGTGAAGCAGAATCTCGCCGGTTGTTGGATGATGCACTCGACAAGAATCGTAAATATAAGGATGTCGACGCGCTACTCCATGCCGTGTACGAGAAAACGCATGGGGAATGAACGTTCCATGGGCAACGTAGCGAGTCGTTCCCGATCGCGTCAGTTGGCCGATTCCGCTTGGCGCATGATCCGCGCGGTGTTGGTTACTTATTTCTTCGTCGTTCTATTGATGATGTTCTTCGAAAACTGGCTCGTCTACCCGATCCCACCCGTTGACCGCGCCAATTGGCAACCCGCCGGCCTTGGGCAAGAAGATGTCTGGTTTGAATCTGCCGACGACACCAGGCTCCACGGTTGGTTTCTACCCCATCCGAATCCGAAACGAGCATTCCTTTACTGCCACGGGAACGGGGAACACGTCGCCGATAACGCCGATTTCATGGCTTACCTGCGCAATGTGTTGGAAGCCTCGGTCTTCATCTTCGATTACCGCGGTTATGGTCGCAGCGCGGGCAAGCCGCACGAAGCTGGCTGCTTCGCGGATGGCAAGGCGGCCCAGCGTTGGCTGGCGGAACGAATGGGCATCGAAACCAGTGGTGTCGTACTGGTCGGTCGGTCGCTGGGGACTTCAGTCGCGATGGCAGCAGCGATCGAGCAGGGCGCCCGGGCACTCGTGCTCGAAAACGGATTCACCACCATGCCCGATGTAGCGGCGTTCCACTATCCGTGGCTGCCGGTGCGTTGGGCGATGGACAATCGGTACAATTCTCTATCGCGGGTCCGCAATTACCGCGGCCCGTTACTGCAAAGCCACGGCACGTCGGACTCTGTGATTCCGATTCGAATTGGTCGCCAACTGTTTGATGCTTGCCCAAGCTCCCAGAAGCAGTTCCTTGAGTTACCGGGCCGCGACCATAACGACCCGCCGCCAGCCGAGTATTACCGGAAGCTCAAGGCATTTCTCGATGAGGCGGCTCCGGGCTTGAAGCTTGGCTGAGCAGAGTGACAAAAAAAGGTGGATATGGAGAAAAGGGGCTGCAATCGTCCTGAGCAGCGACGATTGCACGCGCCCCCTTGTCGACCTCGCTGAGGTCAAGTGCGAACAACGCCTCGGCGGCTTGCTGAAACATTTCTACCGCCAAGCAGCGTAGCTGTCGGTTCGACGAATTCGGTTCAATTGTCAAACAGCGATCAGCGCGGATGGACCGCGCCGAGGCCGCGTTCGCAGCCGGTTTTCGCTTGCAGCGCGACCTGCCCACTTTGCCAAGTCTTCCAATCGTTGGTATTCAGGATCGCTCCATTTCTTCATGTAGTTGGCTCGCGCCAACAACTTGGGGTCGCATTCTATTTGTACCACGCGGATCGTTCATTTCCACGGCTCGTACCATCTGCGACAGGAGAACTGCAAAGTCGGTTTTTCGCTGGATTGGCACAGCCAGCGGCGCTTGCATACGCGATCCAGGACTGCGGTTCGCAGCTCGAATTTCAACGAAC
>JAKEGR010000321.1 GCA_022615465.1 Planctomycetota bacterium
GCCGATGGAACGAAGCGGAGCCAGTGAACCGGGAGTGGTGCCGACAAACAGCCCCTCGGTGAGTTCCGTCGACAAAGCCGTAATCTCAACCCAATCGTTAAACGGGTCGATGAAACCGTTGCCACCCGGCGGCGCGTCATACGTGTCCGAAATCGACGTCCAAACGCCGTTCGCGCCGTTGAGTGCCCCGCTGGGAGAGGCAAGCGAGTAGAAGACGAATTCAAATGGATCGTTATAGTCGTTTTGCAGACGCACTTCGCCGGTAAACGGGAACAGGCGAACCGTAACGCCCGCGGCGTGTGCCGCCACGCCATGCACGGCCGAACCCGCGAGCAAGACCAACAGGAGCAATCGTCGGAGCATTGCACATTCCTCTCCCGGCCACCCAACAACCGGCCGCGCGATGTGCGGGCGGACGAACGCCGAAATGAACCTTGTGAACGAGATCAAAATACGGAAAGCGTCGGCACAAACCGCGCTGCCATCGAATCCCCGAGCCTCCACGGACACCCCATCATAGTAACATGAAATTGCGAAAGGGACAACAAAATCGCCTGTTTGCGAAAGTTTTTCTTGCGGATTAGCGGTCTGTTGAAAAAGGGGGGGACTGGCTCGCGGAACGCTTGAAGAATCGCCTCAGTTTGGCGTGGTCGCGCGAGCGTGCCTGTCCCCTTTTTCAACGAGCTGTCAGAGAGAGGCCGGATAGCACCGACCGGAACGGCTCACAAGGCGGCGGAAGGCGAGCCTTTTACGCGGACAACTCCGTCGCGGCTAATCTGCCAGATTTGGCCGGTGGTTGTATCGATCGCCGTAAGCCAGCCACCGCCCCAACAATAGGTGTCGATGCAGAGGAGGTGGCCCACGTTGAGGATTTCACCGCTTTTCTGCGAAGTGTGACCGACGACGGCCGTCTTGCCGGAGACATGTGGACCCGGCACCATGTCGCGCAGCGAATGCCACCTCCACACGTTCCAGCGTTGTTCGCTCAGCGGCTGCTCAGAATGATACGCGCCATGAGCAAAAAAATGCGACTTGGTTTCGAAGCAGTCCCCCCATGTGCGAATATAGTTGACATGCTCATCGGGCATGGGAGCGAGCTTTCCATCAGCGCCCCGGTACGATTCGACCGTTTCGGCCCCGCCACATTGGAGCCAATCATCTGGCTGTGGCTTGCCGTCCAAAAAGTTGAGCATCATTTCTTCATGGTTGCCCAAGAACGGGATCACGCGGCACTTCTCGCGTAGTTGAAGCAACTCGTCGATCACCTGGCGGCTGTCAGGTCCGCGATCGACGCAGTCGCCCAAGGGGATCAGCGTGTCGTCTGGCTCGGGGCAGATCACCTCGATCAGTTTTCGCAGAGCCGTGGCGCAGCCGTGAATGTCGCCGATGGCAATGACACGCTGAGACATTGAGACATGAGGGAACACGGCACGCAGGACGTTCGGAAGTCCTGGAATTGTCGCGGCAACGGACTGCCGGTGCAATGGCGTGTCGCCATGTTTCACGGACAGGTTGCACATGTCCTTTCATCACAACCGGTCTTCGTTGACAAGGGGCGTGATCGCGGTAGGATAAAATGCTGGCCCACCTGGCCACAACTTGGCCTGGCGGGGCGTCGGGTTGCTTAAGCACGTTTTATCCGTCGGTCGAACTGTTGCAGTTGACGGGCGATTTGTCCTTGGAGGAAGCATTGGATCATGCTCAAACCGATTACACAGCTTGAATTCGCCCGCGCGGGCAAGATTACCCCGGAGATGCGTTCCGTTGCCGACCGGGAGCGATTAGACCCGGAAAAGGTGCGAGAGGAAGTGGCCGCGGGGCGGATGGTGATCCCCGCCAACAAGGTGCATTTGGCCGGCCGGCTCGAACCGATGGGCATTGGCATTGCTGCCCGCTGCAAAGTGAATGCCAACATCGGCAACTCAGCCGTGACGAGCGACCTGGCCGGCGAGTTGGAAAAGCTGCACACTGCCGTGCATTTTGGCGCCGATACGGTGATGGATCTGTCGACCGGCCGGAACATCGACCGCATTCGCGCGGCGATCATTGCCGCGTCGCCGGTGCCGATCGGCACCGTGCCGATCTACCAGATGCTCGAGGAGCTTGGCGGCGAAATCGAGGAGATGCGTCCGCAGCACTTTCTGGACATGGTCGAGCGTCAGGCCCGGCAGGGCGTCGACTACATGACGGTCCATTGCGGCGTCAAGTTCGAACACCTGCATCTGACCACGAACCGCGTCACCGGGATCGTCAGCCGCGGCGGTTCGCTGATCGCGAAGTGGATGATGGTGCATCGGAAGCAGAATCCACTCTACGAACACTTTGACGATTTGTGCGACATCATGCGCGAGCACGATGTGACATGGAGCTTGGGCGACGGTATGCGGCCTGGCTCGATCGCCGACGCCAGCGACGCGGCCCAGTTTGCCGAATTGGATGTACTTGGCGAATTGACGCGGCGTGGTCAGCAGCGCGGCACGCAAGTGATGGTCGAAGGTCCGGGCCACATTCCGATCGACCAGATTCAGATGAATGTTGAGAAGGAGATCGAGATATGCAACGGGGCGCCGTTCTACGTGCTCGGCCCGCTCGTGACCGATTTCGCTCCCGGCTACGACCACATTACGAGTTGTATCGGCGCGGCGATGGCGGGTTGGTACGGAGCGGCGATGCTGTGCTATGTGACGCCGAAGGAGCATCTCGGATTGCCGGAGCGGGAAGACGTCAAGCAGGGCATGATCGCCTACAAGATCGCGGCCCACGCGGCCGACATTGCCCGCAAGCGGCCCGGCGTGCAGGACCGCGATGACGCCCTGTCGCGGGCCCGCTTCGCGTTCGATTGGAACGAGCAATTCCGTTTGGCGCTCGATCCGGAAACAGCCCGGGCGTATCACGACGAAACCCTGCCACAGGATACCTTCAAGAGCGCCCAATTCTGCAGCATGTGCGGGCCGAAATATTGCTCGATGAAGATCACGGAGGAGATCCGCGCGATGGCGACGGAGAAGCCGTTGGGGCTGATCGCTGAGTTGCCTTTAGTGGCCAAGTCGTAGC
>JAKEGR010000048.1 GCA_022615465.1 Planctomycetota bacterium
ATGCACGGATGGATGAAAGGGGGCTGGCAATGCCTCGTTCCCGCCCTGCCGGACATGGTGGCTCAGTCCGGCCCAGCGGCATCTCGCACAACCGGTGCCAAGATTTTCACCCATCCCTGGTACCCGGTTTCGTTCATGTGCAGGCCGTCGTCGATGAAAAGCCCCTTCCGCGGTTGGCCGTCGGCCCCCAGCATCGGCGTAGCCGTGTCGACATACTCGAT
This sequence comes from Planctomycetota bacterium, assembly GCA_022615465.1. Classification (GTDB taxonomy): domain Bacteria; phylum Planctomycetota; class Planctomycetia; order Pirellulales; family Lacipirellulaceae; genus JAKEGR01. Next base: position 222 of record JAKEGR010000048.1, read on the forward strand.
CTGGTCGTTGTCGTTCGCTAGCGCCGCAACGAGCGCGTTGGCCTCGCGCATTTTTGGCCACATCGACCAGCGAGCAAGGCTGGGCTTGATCGGCAGATAGATGATCTGCGTCTCGGGCAGTCGCTCGTACACCAGCGAGACAAACGAACGAAAGTCCTCGAACACCTGCCGTGGCGACTTGCCATCGGAGATGTCGTTGTCGCCCGCATAGAAGACAATCACCCGGGGCCGATACTTCAGCACGATCCGCTCGGTGAAATGGTTCACGTCCGAAGTATGCGAGCCGCCAAAACCGCGATTGATCACCGGCAATCCAGGAAAGCCGTCCGCCGTTGGCCACATGCGGATGGTGGAACTGCCGACAAACAGCACGGCATCGCGCGGCCACGAGTTCTGCCGATCCCACGCTTCAAACACGCGGATTTCACCGTCAAAGCGGGCCGGATCGGGATCGGCAGGTTCAGCGTCTTGCGCGTGAGCAACTAAACCGCAAGCGACACACCATAGCGCCACAAGCGACGCGAGTTTCTTCACATGCGTTGGTAACGAGAACATGGTTAACGCCTGAAAGCAGGAGATTCGGCCTTGCGGCCGACGCCAAGGTCACTCGTCCGTGATGACAACCGACTCCATCTTGTCGCCTTGCCGAATCGCATCCACGACATCCTGCGTGTTGTCGATCACTTCGCCGAACACGGAATGCTTGCGATCGAGCCAGGGAGTCGGCACGTGTGTGATGAAAAACTGCGAACCATTGGTGTTGGGGCCGGAATTGGCCATGGATAGCACGCCCGGTTTGTCGTGTTTAAGGTCCTTGTGAAACTCGTCGGCAAACTTGTAGCCTGGGCCGCCCGTGCCGGTCCCCTCCGGGCAGCCGCCCTGGATCATGAAATCCGCAATCACACGGTGAAACGTCATGTCATTGTAAAAGCCGTCGTTCGCCAGTTTCACAAAATTGGCGACAGTTTTCGGCGTCTTGTCCTCATGGAGCTTCAAACGAATGTCACCGCGGTTGGTTTTGATGGTGGCTACTTTCATGTTCTCATCTTCCGGCTGGGGGTTTTCGGCTTTCGGCAATAGGCCAATTTCAGGCCATTTTTCAGCATGACATCTGATCCTCGGCGTAACAAGGGCCAGGTGGGGCACGGAGGCACGTTCCCTTGGCCGGCTCTAGTTCGGCGTGAAGTCCGCATCCTCCTCGATACCAAGGGCAAACTCGGCCAAGAGGTCGGCACATTGATCGATATCGTCCAGGGAGATCATCTCCACCGCGCTGTGCATGTAGCGATTCGGCACGCTTACCAGTCCAGCCGCCACGCCAGCACGACAAAGCTGCAGCGCGTTCGCATCGGTGCCGGTGCCGCGGCCGCTTGCTCCCCATTGGCAAGTGATCTTGGCTTCTTTGGCGGCTACGCGGAGCCGCTCGACAACCACGGGATTCATGTTCGGCCCGCGGTAAATGACCGGCCCTCCGCCGAGCTTGATATCTCCCTCCTGGGTCTTGTCGATTGTGGGACAGTCGGTGGCGTGGGTTACATCGACCGCGACGCCAATGTGCGGGTTCACGCCATACGCGCTGGTCATCGCGCCGCGCAGGCCGATCTCTTCTTGAACGGTCGCGACCGCAAACAGGGCCACTTTCAGCTTCCCGCGTTTGCTCACTCGGCGCAGGGCCTCGAGGCACACCCACAGGCCGGTCTTGTCATCCATGCCAGGGGCGTTGCCAAACTTGTTCCGCATCTCCTGATATCCGAGCTGGAGCGTTACGGGGTCGCCGATCTCGACAACCTTCACCGCTTCATCACGGTCCTTCGCCCCGATGTCGAGCCACAGTTCTTTCTGCTTCACCACCTGCTTTCGCTCTTCCTGGTCCAGCAAGTGGATCGGCTTGCGGGCTATCACCGCCGGCACGGGACCGCTGGACGTGTAAATCGTCATCCGCTGACCAATCAGTTGCTGCGGATCCCAGCCACCGATCGGGTTCGAATAGATGTAGCCATTTTCGTTGATGTGAGTGACGATGAGGCCGATCTGATCGGCATGGCCGGCGAACATGACGCGGAGAGGCGCATCGGGATTGAGGGCCGCGATCACGTTGCCGTGGAGGTCGGTCCGCACGTTGTCAGCGAATTCGGCCACGTACTCGCGCACGAGTTGCTGCACCGGCTGCTCGTAGCCCGAGGGGCTAGGCGTTTCGAGAATCTCTTTGAAGAATTTTTTTGCTGAACGGTCCATTGATGTCGCCCGTACTCAAGTGACTGCGGTTGGTCCGCTGCCTCCGGAAGGTCCGTAACAAACCAAGGACGGAGAACAGGTCTCCTGCTATCACCGCTTGGAAACGCGGCGTTGCCATGAAGACGTGCCGATTGTAGCGGATTCCCGCACGCTCAGGGAGGTGTGCCGACGATGATTACCGTTGCCTGGTCTGGCGCGTCGAACCCGTTACCCGTGGATCACCATGCACAAACACAGCCTCGCTACGCGAATGGGAGCGATCGTGGTTGCCTGCCTCATGGCGATTGGCATCTCCGGCTGCCGATCCACCGATCCGTTCGCCTGCCTTGACCAGTGCTTTCTTGCGGACTGGACAAATCATTGGAGTTGTGCAAGCTGTTGCCAGCACTGTGGCGGACCACCGGAGGAACAGCCGTAGGCGTTCGGGCCATAACGTCTTTCCGGTCGTCTCTGATAGCAACTCAGCCAAAGTCAGGCTATACCGATCGTATTGATTTTTCTCAATGTACGGCTGCCAGGCCGACGATGATATTCACCGCCACGCGGCCCAATTGCCATACGCACTGCGCGCTTCGGCGTCAGGCGAATCGGGGGGAACAATTGTCTTGGGGCCGAATGCAGCATCTCCCCTCGGCGCCTGCGCGGCGAGCGCACCGAGGACACGAGAGATGCGAATTCATTGGTGTATTGCCGCGCTGACGGCCACTCTCCTCTGCTCGTCGCCGAGTTACGCTGAGTTCTGCCTGCTCGACTGCATCTTCGGATGCGGTTCGAGCAGCGGCTGCGGCGATGGCTGCGAAGCTGGTTGCGGATGCGAAGCTGGTTGCGGGTGTGAAGCTGGTTGCGGGTGTGAAGCTGG
>JAKEGR010000322.1 GCA_022615465.1 Planctomycetota bacterium
CACGTTTCACAGCTTGCGCAGTTCGTTCAAGACGATTTGTACCAATGCGAGGATCCCGCGCGAGGTCGTCGATGTGTGGCAGAATCACGCGCCGGACCGGGCTGCCAGCCATGTGTATTATAAGCTGACCGACGACGAGAGTCAGCGCTTTATGAAGTGCGTTCCATTTGACGATTCGGTGCCGTCCTGAAGGCGGCATCGTTCCCAGAGAAGAAAGGAAAGAACCATGAAAACGCTCTACCTGACAATAGTTACCGCCGCGCTGTCGTTTAGCCCCTCGGGCGCTGCCACGGCACCAGCCGACGGGTACGCCGTCCGAATGGTTGTAGGCAATGGTCATTCGGTGGCAGCCGACCGGGACAAAACAGGGACAAACGGCATCCGCAAAAATAACGCCGGCTCGCAAATGGTTACAACTAAACCACTTGCGAGCCGTGTCTCTTTCACAGCGGAGGGCACGGGATTCGAACCCGCAACCCCTTGCGGGGCACCACATTTCCAGTGTGGCCGCTAGCCAATTCGCTTACCCTCCGAGGAAAAATCAGCCTTCTATCGTAGCCGTGTTTCCGTTCGATACAACCGCTGTCGGTTCTACCTCAAGGATTGGCAGGCAGGGGAGGGGGTCGCGTCTGTCCTCGAATCCCGGCAAGGAGGGCTTTACCTGGGGGAATGCACGATCCCCGCCTGGAAATTCCCGGCCAGACGTCCCGCGGTCTCGATCGCTGCTACCATGCCCTCGCACTGCGCCGTCCCCTGCCACGCGCGATCAAACGCCGTCCCATGGGCAACGCTCGCCCGGATGATCGGCAGCCCCAGCGTCACATTCACAGCGGCATGCATCCCAAGCAACTTCAGTGCGATGTGTCCCTGATCATGGTACATGGCCACGACTGCGTCGAAATCGCCATCCCGAGCGCGGACCATTAACGTGTCGGCCGGATATGGACCTGAAACATCGATGCCTTCGCGACGCGCCTGATCCACCGCAGGAGCAATGATCGTTCGCTCTTCGTCGCCAAACAAACCCTCCTCGCCCGCGTGGGGATTGACCGCACAAACGGCCAGTCGCGGCTGAGCCAGCGCCATCGTCCGAAAGACGCTGTCCGCCAGGCGGCACTTGACGACAATTGCCTCGGTAGTCAAATCAGTGAATATGCTCCGCAGCGATTGGTGCAGGGTTACATGGACCACTCCCAGTCCAGCCGGTGAGCGAATCGCCTCATCAGGCGGCAGGAATAGCATCATCGCAAAGTCGCTCACACCACAAATCTCGGCCAGCAGTTCTGTATGCCCCGGATAGTGATGCCCGGCGGCATGCAACGCTGCTTTGCTGAGCGGAGCGGTGACGATGCCGTCGACCAGCCGATCGATCGCCAATCGCGCCGCCAACTGCACGCATTGATATGCGGCCTCGCCAGCGCGTGCATCCACGCGTCCCGCCGGCAGATCGAGCACCTCGTCGCTACACGCGGCGATACAAGGAATCACACGAGAATCGACGGCGATTGCGGCCAAAGCAGCGGGCGAACGCACCTCGCAGACGGTCACCTCCCGACCGCGCAATGCGGCCGCGCGGCGCAGAATTTCCGGATGACCAATGACCAGCGGCCGCACCTGTTCGTACACGGCCCGATCGGCCCAAGCACCAACAATCACCTCCGGGCCAATCCCTGCCGGGTCGCCCATGGTAATCGCAAGCAAAGGTTTTCCGGCAGGAATCATGGTCGGGGCAGGGCAGGGCAGTGCGGCAACCGCAATCGTGTGATACGCTAAGAGGATTCTACCAGAGCACTACGGAGTGATATAGCACCACCCTGTCTCATCACGATGACCCGCGTTCTCCTCTCTCTAGCGTCCCTCTCGATCATCTTAATGGCAGCCGCGTTGATCATCGGTTTGACGGTTGGCGACTTGTATGGCAAGCCTTCCCAGGAAATACTCCACTGGGCGACGATTCATCGGCTTATCGGGGTGGCGGCCGCGCTCGCCGTGGTGTTTGTCGAGAGTGTGATCGTAACCTACTTCGTTGGCACCAGCCGGTGGTGCAAGGAAGTAGTCGAGACCTATCAACTTGACCTGGACCTGGTACGGAGCAGCAACCGCTTCAAACGGCGAACATTTCCCTGGGCCGTTGCCGGTATGCTGGCTGTCGTGGGCATCGTTGCCCTGGGGGGGGCTAGTGATCCGGCGACCGGACGCGACGGCACCCAAGCGTGGTCCCAGTGGCACCTCCTTGGTGCGCTCTCTGGAATCGTGTTCATCGCATGGACTTACTTCGTGGCCTGGAATAACATCTCAGCAAATCACGCGATTGTTCAAACGATTGTTGCCCAGGTCGCTCAGATTCGTCGGCAACATGGCCTGGACAGGTAGGAAATCAGGGGATTTCCCTCTTGGCCTTGCCGGATCGGAACTTGGCAACGGGTGAGGAATACAACGATTGGGTGAGTAATGTGGCCACCGAGGAGAATCGTGAGCTGGAATCTGGAATGCTGTATAACTAGCCGTACTGCGGATTTTGAGATAACTGCGATGGCTGCGGTGACATGAGGCGTTTAGCAGTTATACTAAACTCGTTGGATTGGCGGGAATTCGGTCAATTGCTGGAGTGCGGGGTTTGGGGCCAATGGCAAAAGCCTTGTCAATCGCCGGGATGGTCGTCGGCGGCCTGCTAGCATTTACCTTTCTTGCGGACTTGGCCGTTGGAATCCCGTTTGGGGGCCAACAGATGCTGATGGATATTGGTTTCTTGGCCAGCGGCGCATTGCTCTGCTATCTGGGCTGGAATGCGTTTCGCGACGCAAAGTAACACAATTTTCCCTGCGGCCCACATTTCAGAAACACCAACCTCACGCCGCTCGGCGGAGAATTGATTGCTGTGGCGATGCGTTGGGGACGTTGGTCAAACGGGCCGCGGCCGCACCAAGCGTTTCAGCCCGTGCCACTCCGCGTTTACACAGTTCCGCGACCTGTTCGGCGACACTGGCCAGGGTTTTCTCGGCTTGGACTCCGGCCTCCGCCAGGGATGGCGCATCGATGACCAGATGCACCGTCGCGGCCTGCAGGGCTGCCTGGCGAACCCGACGTCGCAAGAGCCAGCTGCTCAAGAACCAGGATGATTTCTGGGGCAATCGGATCGTCGCTGGCACCTCCCAAACGCCGTAATGCAGTGCTTTTGGCACCATGGACCGGTGTCGATCCGCAGAACGATCAACTCCAGCGAGCGCGGTGATTCCCTGCTTGACTACTAAGTCGACGTGCCGCTCGATCGACTCAACCCGTGGCACCAACGAGACCACGTCTATCCCAATACGTCGTGATTTCGTCACGCGACGTTCCAATTCGCGGGCAAATCGCGTGCGGCCGGCAGTCTCGCCGAGCCAACTTGTATCGCCCAGAATTGCCATTTCGTGGCGTATCGCCGACCGCATGACCAACGAAGTGGCGGCCGAAAACGCCGGATCGCTGACGGCCCATGTCGCTGGCAACCGGTGTACGTTAAACAGATCAACCAGGCGATTTGTAACGTCTGCCAAGTCGCGGCGTACCGTGACACTGAGGTCGTTCGGAACCGGGTCAAGTTCTACGGTAAAGAGGAAATGGGCGATTTGATGATGGTTGCAGCTACGACGAACGAAACTCGACATGGGTATCGCCTTCTCAAACCACCGGGGGGAACGACAGCTTCCTCCATGCTTTTCGGCCGTTAAAGGTGTCGGACTGCACGGAAACGACGCTGGTGACGGTCGCGTACCGCTGGTAAAACAGCGGGGTCTTGTAGGCCAGATCGTTTTCGCCATTTCGACCCTCCCCAATAACTTCACTGACCGACGGTGGGGTGTGCGCGTGGGCCGCATGAGCGGCGGCTTCGAGCAATCCTGCCGTGTAGGCAACTCCCAAGCCCAAAACGAGCGTGAAGGACAGTTTTACCCGATCGTGCTGATGAAACTGCAACTCTGGCAGCAGGTCGCTCAGCGAAATACATAGGAACGTCCCCGCCGAGAAGGCCAGGGCATAGGCAACCCATAACCGTGCGGCGCTGCCCGCCGGATCGGACTCTTCGCGGAAAAGGCCGAAATAGAATAATAGTGTGCCGACGGGAATGGCCATCGCGAAAAGTGCGTTAATTGTATGTCGCCAGGCGAGGCTCCAGCCTCCATGCGCCATGAGCATGCCAATCGTCATTGCGTCAAACGGCTTGTGCAAGAAGACGACGAGAAACGTACCGAATCCGGCTAGCCAGGAACCGTGTCCGCCGTGTTGCACGGCAGCCGCCAGCGCGACGCCGTTCAATACGCTGTGCAGTGCCAATCCCATCGCGGCACCGCCCCAGGAAAGATCGTGCAGATGGTATTCATGGTTATGTTGGTGGCCTCGGCGGCTTCCCACGTCATGGTGATCGACCTGCTGGGAACCCTCGGACACTCCGTGCTGATGGTAGGAAAAAAAGCGTTCGATGAAGAACATCGCGAGCATACCAGTAAGGAGCCAAACCATTGTGCGACCAATGATGTCGAACTGAGAGGCGACGCTAGTGCCGGCACTTGTTCCAGCCGCGAGAGCGTCGGCAACCGCGTGCGGCAGCATATGGAGCACGGAAACGCCTAGCATTACCCCCGCGACGAAGCTGACGGCAAACTGCATCCGGCGGTGGGTGAGTTGAAACCACACCGGGATCATTCCGCCGACAATCGACGCGATGAGGATCAGGACGCAATAATAGACAAGCAACACAACATTTGGCATCGAGGCTGACCCGCGTGGTTGGTTTCCATGTTCCCAATCGGAGACTGTACACATCCAGTATCTTACGGTCTCCGTGCGGAGACAACACCATTCCATCGCCTGCCAGCCAACTACCAATAAGAACCATGCGAGCCTGCATACAACGTGTGAGCGAAGCCCGAGTAACCGTGGATGGGGCAGTTGCCGGCGAGATCGGTCGCGGCCTCGTCGTGCTGCTCGGTGTTGCGTCGGAGGATGGCGAGGAGGAACTTGCCTGGTTGACAGAGAAGCTCGTCGGCCTGCGGGTATTTGAAGACGCCGTGGGCAAGATGAATTGCTCCTTGGCAGAGGTGGGCGGGGCAATGCTGGTTGTGAGCCAGTTCACGCTATACGGCGACTGCCGAAGGGGGCGGCGGCCAGGTTTCAGCGGGGCCGCGCCGCCTGAAATTGCCGAGCGGATGTACGAGGCGTTTGTGGACCGCGTGCGATCCCTGGGGATTGAAGTCGCCACCGGACGTTTTCGCGAGCACATGCTCGTCTCGCTCGTGAACGATGGTCCGGTTACGTTGTGGATCGACACGGCTGATCGCTAAGCAGGCCCGCGGAATGATTTGCGGGTCAACTTCACTCGATGCCTTCCACTTCGGCAGGCCCAATCGGTCGCCGAGCCCCATGACGAACGGTGAGAACAAAGATCGTCTCGTTTTGGATTTCGTAGAGGATGCGGTAGACACCGTAGAATGTTTGCCGCACTTCGCGGCCGGCCTGCTGGGGCGTATAGAGGATCGCGTGACGTTCAGGAAAATTACCGAGCGTGTCGATCGTCGATCGAATCTTCTGCACCCACCGGAGAGCGTTCCGCGGCGAGTCCTGGGCGATGTAGTCACCGATTGACTCAATCTGCCGGAGAGCCTCGTCCGAGAGGCGAACTTTATGACACATAGCGGGATTCGAGCCGATCGAACGCATCGTCGGCGTCATGTGTCCGACCGGCGTCGACGTCGGCCAAACCGCGACGGACGGAAGCGAGCGTTTCCGCTTCCTCGTCATCGCTGATGCCCAGCATGGCGTCGTACACGTCGAGGCGCATCACAACGTACTTGCCTTGCTGGCCGGCGATTTCTAGCGGCCCGCCACTCTGTTGCAGGACTTGCTCGGTCTCGGGCGTGATTGCTTGACGGAGGTTTTCCATGCGCTCTAGCATACCACACTGCCAATGAAAAAATCTACGGAAGATCGTTGGTTCGTTGACTCAAGCGATGCGACGGGCCGCTGGTCATTGCGGATATTGCGGCCATGGCCGCTGGGCTGTTTCGAAATCTCGCTGAATTGTCGCCGGTTGACCTTGCGCAGGATAGCTTGGCGGTACGTTACCAGGTGACGGGTAGTAGTATGGCACCGCCTGGGATGATTGCTGAGGTGGCATGTTTTGCGTTGAGGTTCCAGCCTGATTATTCCCTCCTTGAAAGAAGCCCAGGAAGCCGGCAGTGGGGGAAGGCGGCCCCGTGGATGGCATCTGAGAAACAAATTGTTCGGCGGAAGTGCGAACCGTGCTGAACACCTCGTTGGCGGCAGTCGATAGCGAGCCACTAAACTCGAACTGCTGTTGCAATTGCTGGTAACGCCGTGCGAACTCGGGATTGCGAGTTTGCACATACTCCATGACGCTCGGCTCGCCGAGAATCATAACGACGATTATGGCCAGTTGCGTATATGTCGCCAGGTTCGCCAAGCCGCCGTCGCCCCATAGTTTGACTGCCGTGCCGAATGACTTCTTGAGTCTGCTGCGAGCTCCATTCAATTCGACGCTGTAGATCTCATCAAGGAGAAGGTGAGACATCACTCCCATGAGCACTCCGAACGCCTTATAGTAGCGGATAGGCAGCGGTGCCGTTGCCGTCAGGAGAAACGCTCCGCCGGCAAAGATCAGTGCGGCCGGGATGCTGTGAAACATGCCGCGATGGACCGTGTGTTTGCGGATGATGTTGGTCACGCCAAATCGCACGAACAGGTACAGCGACACGGCGACGAGGACCATCGCATCGTGACTTAGATTCATGGTTTCGAAGTGGCCGATTAACAGCATCGGTACGAGCGCGGCAGTGAAGGCCATGGTCTCTCGCAGCGGAACGCCGTAATCGCTGTCGAGATCAGGCAACATGCCTGAAAAGCCGCACAGCGCGCCACCGAGAACCGCCGTGGTGGGTGGCAGGTCTTGCGCTACATAGCCATACGCCGCGTAGCCGCAGCCAAGGGCCGTACTCACCGAGATATGTGTCTTGAAGCCGGCCATTGGCGCGTGGTGAAATGGTGTAAGACATAAAAACTGGTTCGTCGGCAGATCGAACGCCGAGGAACGCCGAACTCTATTCCAAGACCACGGCAAGTGCCAGATCAGCCAGTCGTCTGGAAATGCTAGCAGCGGCTGCGTCGGCATCAGCGAATGTGATCTTCGCTGGCCGAATGAGCTTAGCTATACTCACCGCCACGCGGCGTGCTGGCACGGCAGCAGGCGCACACTGTTTGTCGCAACGGTACCGTGGAGCGACTGCATCCTGTTCGTGGACGGCACGGGGAATGTGCCGGCAACAATCATGCAAACCTATGACTTGTTGATGTTGCTTGTGCTTGTGGCGGCAACGCTGTTTGGGTTCTGGAAGGGGATGGCCTGGCAGATTGCCTCGCTGGCCTCGCTCGTCGTGAGCTACTTTGCCGCATTGCGATTCAGCACCCAGCTTGCGCCCATGTTCGGCGACCACGCGCCGTGGAATCGATTTGTTGCAATGCTGGCAATCTATATTGCTTCATCGTTTGTCATCTGGACAATTTTTCGCCTTGTCTCCGGCGTGATCGACAAGGTGAAGCTCGAGGGTTTTGATCGCCAGATCGGTGCGATGTTTGGCCTGGCCAAAGGAGTGCTATTGTGCGTGGCGATTACGTTTTTTGCGGTTACATTGCTGCCCCCGGCCCAAGGCGAGGCGATCGTGGCCTCGCAAAGCGGCCGATACATCGTCGCACTCCTGGACAAAACGCATGCTGTCGTGCCCCAAGAACTCCATCAGGTGATCGATCCTTATCTCAACAAGATCGAGGACCGGCTCAGGGCGGGCGGTCAACCACCGCAAGGAACGGATCTGCAAAACTTGTGGCCCACGCAAGCCGTGACACAACAACCTGCAAGTAGCCAGCCCTCCGCAAATGGCAATGACTGGTCACTGGGACAGCCAGCCTGGCCGACACCGAACGGCTCTCAAGTTGCCTGGCCAAACCAATCGCCTCCTGCACAAACCTCTTCGCCGTCCGAAAGCACGGCGTATCCCAGACCGCAGGAGCCGAATCCGTTTCCCGGCCCCTAGCTTGAAGGGGATGGCAACTCTGGTTTTCCCGGTGTTTTTCGTCCCAAAACGAACATAACAGCGATTATCGGACGTTGGGCACTGGTTCCGTCGATTGCCGATTGGCTGCCCTGCTCGCTTCGTTTCCGATCGCAGGTCATCTGGGTCGAGGTCAATGGTCGGCGCTCGTCGGGTGGCATTCTACGAGGTCGATTCTGTTGACCGGTCGTTGCTGGGTTCTGGCCCGGGTGCGTCGCTTTCCAGGAAACGTCCCATGCGACGGAATTTGTCGTAGCGGGCCGCGAGCAGCTTGTCGGTCGGCTGGTCGACCAGTTCGCGGAGCGTCTTCAGGAGATACATTTTCAATCGCGCTGCCATTTGATGATGGTCGCGATGAGCAGCGCCGAGCGGTTCTTCAATGACGTCATCCACGCAGCAAAATTCTTGCAGATGTTTCGACGTGAGTTTGATCGCGCGTGCGGCGTCCGGTGCGTAGTCGTGGATCTTCCAAAGAATGCCGGCTCAGCCTTCGGGGCTGATCACGGAGTAGTAAG
>JAKEGR010000049.1 GCA_022615465.1 Planctomycetota bacterium
CTGGCCGTGCTGGTGTCTGAAAAGTGCCGCCCGGCTTCGGTGGCTGCAACTGCAGTGGGTCGTTCCACTCCACCACATCGGCGATGGCCTTTACACCCGCGCCATCCGAACATGCTATTCATGTGTTGATCGAAAATCAGTGTTGATGCACATAGGCTTGACAGCACGATTCATCTGTTGCGCACTGGCATTCGTCCTGTGTGGCTGCCACATGCCATGGTCGATCGAGAACGGCGGCAGCGTCGCTCGCAATGAACCACTGCGGCCCGAAATGGAACGAACCACCAGCGAACCGGTGGTATCGGTCACCACGGTTGGAAAGCTGAAGACTACAGGCCTCCCTGATCCTGTCCCAGTACCAGCAGCCACAACTACTGCCGTCAAAGCCAGTGCGCCCCAGGCAAACGCCGGGCAGGATTTTGCCGGCGTTCTGGTCGAGTTGCGGCAAGTCGGTGAGATCGACCCGGTCGCACAGCAGCAACTCATCAAAGAACTCGAACACACCAAGCCAGAACTGTGGCCGTTGGCGATCCAACAATTCCGTGCGACGCTTGCCTACCACGAGCAATTGACAGGAACCCGTCAACAACCCAATCGAGAAGTTGATGCATCGGCCAAAGCCGTAATCCAGGCTTCGGCCAGTTCCACATCTATTTCTGCTTTCTCTGACAGACAAGCAGCCAACACGACGCGGCCATCGACGGCGATTGGCGCATTGGTTGATCCACGCGGGGCGCAGCGAGTACCGAGCGACTCGCTGGCGGATGGCGTTGTAAACCAGCCGGCACCGGGCGGGGTTTCACGGGACCAGGCGCCCGCTGAGTTCAAAGGCAAAGAGCTTGCGCAGCCCATGGCCGTCGCGGAGGCGGGGGGCAACACATCGACAGCGGCACAACCAACGGTTGCCGATCGGCTGCAAGCTCCATTGCAGGGAGTGGTTCAAATTCGATTCGATGAAGCCGACGATTCACCGTGGAACGAGTCAACGACTCTGGATTCGGTGGAGGGTGAATCGGGCGCTGCATTCGTCCCGCCGGCGGGCGCTGCCGCCGCAACGGCGGGGCAGGACTGGCACGAGTTGATCGAGATGGCAGCCGACCGCCTGGCGAGCCAGGCACCCCCTTCTCCACAGTCGACCGCCGAAGTGCATCAGCACGCGACACTTCGAATACTACGGCTTCTCGCGGGGCGAACCGAGGAATCGCTCGAACCGATTCCGCGGATTTCGCCGGTCGAGCAGGATTATTGGTCGCGGCAGTTGTTCGCGCTCGCGACCTACTTGGATCACCATCAGCAACCGGATGAAGAGCGGCGTGCAGCAGCCAGCGCCGCGCATCTGGACGAAGCAGTTGCGAGTCTGCGTGAGTTGGGGGCATTATCGCTCCGCAATCTGGCGTTTTGCAAAGAAGTGCAAGGCTATGGCGCCTACGAGCCTTACGATACGGATCGCTTTTCGTCGGGCGAACAAGTGTCGCTTTATGTCGAAATCGAGAACTATTGCAGCCAGTCGACGGAGATGGGGTACAGTACGCAGTTGGGTGCGACGTATGAAATACTCAACGAGAAGGGTCGGAACGTCGACGGTGGCAAGTTTCCTGACGTGGAGGATTGCTGCCGCAGTCGTCGCCGCGATTTCCATGTGCGCTATGGCCTCACGCTGCCCGAGAAGCTTGCATCGGGCAAATATCGGCTGCAACTCGTCGTGAAGGACCGAAAAAGCGACAAGAAAGGCAGCGCCCAGTTGGCCTTCGAGGTAGATTCCGCGGGAAAGTAGACTACGTGCCGCGTCCGTGAGAAGAACGGGCCGTCCCCTTCACTCGCGGTTCTGCGTCTCCAGGCCCATGCGTCGGGTGCGATCGAAATGTGCGGCGACTTGATCGACCCAATCGCGGTGGTCGATGTACCAGCGAACAGTTTGGCGCAAGCCGTCCAGCAAGTGCGTTTGTGGCAACCAGCCCGTGGCGAGGATTGTCGTCGTATCCAAGGCATAACGATCGTCATGGCCGGGCCGGTTCGCGACGTGATGGATCAGCCGATCACACGGAGCATGGGGCAGATTCGGGCATAGTTGATCCACCAGACTGCAAATCTTCCGGACTAGCGAGAGGTTCGTGCAGCCCGTGCCCGTGGCAATGTTGAACGATTCGCCGACGCGGGGTTCTTGGAGGATCCCATCGAGAGCGCGGCATAAGTCCTCGCCGAACAGCCAGTCGCGCTGCTGGCTGCCATCGCCATACACTGGGATGGATTGGCCGGAGATCGCGTTGAGGATGGCAAGAGGAACTAGCTTTTCGGGAAACTGATACGGCCCGTAGCAATTGGAAGGATGCACGAGGACCACCGGAAGTCCGTAGGTGCGGTGATATGCCCGGACGAAGTGGTCGGCGGCGGCTTTGGAGGCGGCATACGGCGAACTCGGCCGATAGGCATCTGCTGCGAGGCTGCGGTGTGGGTCTGCGACGGGACCGAACACTTCATCGGAAGAGATTTGGAGGAAGCGAAATCGTTCCTTCGCACTACCCGGCAGCCGCCGCCAGTAGCGGAGGGCGGCCTCCAGAAGATGCGTCGTGCCGACGACATTGGTGGTCACGAACGGGGCCGGGGCGTCGATCGAGCGATCCACGTGGGTTTCCGCCGCAAAGTTGACAATCGCCCACGGCTGAAACTCCTTGAGGATTGCCATGAGGAGCGGCCCGTCGGCAATGTCCCCACGCCGAAAGAGCAGCCGCGGATCGTCGGCGACAGCGGCCAGCGATGCCATATTGCCGGCGTACGTCAGATTGTCGAGCACGACGACGCGGTCTCTCTGGTGGGTGAGCCAGTGGCGTACAAACCAGCCGCCCAAAAAGCCCGCGCCGCCGGTGACAAGAATGGTTTCCAAGATGATTCCGGTGAAAGCTAGTAATTCGAAAGCAGTTCTGGTGCCGTCAAGCACCTGGTTCGTAGCCCATATTAGGGGCCAGCCAGCGCTCAATCTCGGCGACGGCCATTCCCTTACGGAGGGCGTAATTTTCCACCTGGTCGCGCGTGATTCGATCAACGGCAAAGTAACGGGCCTGCGGGTGAGCGAAGTACAGGCCCGAGACGCTGGCCGCCGGGTGCATCGCAAAGTGCTCGGTAAGTGTGATGCCGGTCGCGCGCTCGGCGTCCAAGAGCGTGAACAATGTCGCCTTCTCGGTGTGATCGGGCTGGGCCGGGTAGCCCGGGGCCGGCCGAATGCCGCGATATTTTTCCGTGATGAGATCGTTGTTTGTAAGTCTTTCGTCGCGGCCGTAGCCCCAGTCACGGCGGGCTTGGGCGTGTAGATACTCGGCAAACGCCTCGGCTAACCGGTCGGCAAGCGCTTTGACCATGATCGAATTGTAATCGTCTTGTTGCCGCTCAAACTGATCGGCCAGTTCGTCACAGCCGATGCCGGCCGTCACGGCAAACCCGCCAAGGTAGTCGCGGCGGCCGCTATCAGCCGGGGCGATGAAGTCGGCGAGTGAATAAAACGCATCCTGCCCCTTGCGCTCCCATTGCTGGCGGAGAGCATGGAAGCGGCACCGCTCCTTGTTTCGCATCTCATCCGTGTAGACGATGATATCGTCGCCGTCGCTCGCCGCGGGCCAGATGCCGTAGACACCGTGAGCGGTGAGAGAAAGGGGGAGACAAGGAGGCTCTACCAGTCGGCCGCTCTCCTTGTCTGTTTTTTCGCTGTCGCGAATGATACGGTCTAGCAGTTCTTGGGCGTCATCGTATAGTTTGCGAGCCGCCTCGCCGACATTCGGATCGTCGAAAATCCGCGGGTACTTGCCCTTCAACTCCCATGTCAAGAAGAACGGGGACCAGTCGATGTAGTCTCGCAATACTTTGAGCGAAACTGCTTTCAGAACACGCGTACCAATCACCTCGGGCGTGGGAATGTCGACCGTTGCCCAGTCGATCGCAAATCGCCGGGCGAGCGCCTCGGCATACGGCACAAGTTTTGCTTCCTGCCGCTTCGCGTGGGAGTCGACGAGCCGCCGTTGCAACTGGCGGTTTTCGGCGTCAAGCCGCGGCCTCGCTTCTGGATTCATCAGACGCTCGACGACGCCCACCGATCGCGACGCATCGTGTACGTGAATCACCTCGTGGGAATAGGCCGGCGCGATCTTCACGGCCGTGTGCTTGGCGCTAGTCGTTGCGCCGCCGATCAACAGCGGAAGCCGGAACCCTGTTCGCTCCATCTCGCGGGCAACATGCACCATTTCATCGAGACTGGGGGTAATGAGGCCGGAAAGGCCGATGACATCGACACGTTCAGCGCGGGCCTGCTCCAGGACTGTTTCGCAGGGGACCATCACCCCCAAGTCGATCACGTCAAAATTGTTGCAGCCGAGCACCACGCCGACGATGTTCTTGCCTATGTCGTGGACGTCGCCCTTGACGGTGGCGAGCAAGATTTTCGTGCGGGCCTTCCGACCATCACCGCTGGCGTGCTTCTCCGCCTCCATGAACGGCGTGAGGAAGGCGACGGCCTTCTTCATCACGCGAGCCGATTTCACCACCTGCGGCAAAAACATCTTGCCCGCGCCGAACAGGTCGCCGACGATGCTCATGGCTTCCATCAGCGGCCCTTCGATGATCGCCAGGCACGAAGGATACTTCCGCCGGGCCGCTTCCGCATCTTCATCGATGTATTTGACGATGCCCTTCAAGATCGCGTGCTTGAGACGCTCATTGACTGGTTCCGATCGCCATGCTTCGTCGGCCGCGGCAGTCGTAGCCCCCTGCCCTTTGATGGTCTCGGCATGCTCGATGAGTCGCTCGGTCGCCTCTGGTCGGCGGTTAAGCAGGACATCCTCAACCAGCTCCTTGAGCCGCGGCTCGATCTCTTCATAGACGGCAAGCTGGCCGGCATTGACGATTCCCATGTCAAGCCCAGCCCGGATGGCGTGGTACAGGAACACGGCGTGCATCGCCTCGCGAACCGTATCGTTTCCGCGGAAGGAAAACGAAATGTTCGACACGCCGCCCGACACATGCGTGCCGGGACATGCCGCCTTGATTCGCGGGATCGACTCGATGAAATTGACCGCGTAGTTGTTGTGTTCCTCGATGCCAGTGGCGACGGTGAGAATGTTCGGATCGAAGACGATGTCTTCGGGCGGGAAGCCGACTTTTTTGGTGAGTAATTCGTAGGCCCGGCGGCAGATGCGAATCTTGTCGTCTACTTCCACCGCCTGCCCCTGCTCGTCGAACGCCATCACGATCACCGCGGCGCCGTACCAGCGGCAGAGCCGCGCGCGGCGCAAAAATTCTTCCTCGCCATCCTTGAGGCTGATTGAGTTGACAAGCGGTTTTCCCTGCAACGATTTGAGGCCTGCCTCGATGACCGACCATTTGCTGCTATCGACCATCATCGGCACGGCCGCCACGTCGTGCTCGCCGGCGATCAGCCGCAGGAACTTCGTCATCGTCGCCTCGCCATCGAGAAGCGCTTCGTCCATGTTGATATCGATGATATTGGCCCCACCGGCCACTTGCTGCCTGGCAATCTCTACCGCTTCCTCGAAATGCTCTTCCTTGATCAGCCGGGCAAATTTGCGCGAGCCGGTAACATTGGTCCGCTCGCCAATCATTAGGAAGTTGCTGTCCGGACGGAGGTTGAGCGGCCGCGTCCCACTGAGCCGCAGCAGCGGGGCAAACGCTGTCCTCTGGTGGGGCCGCTTGCCGCGTACCGCTTCGACCATCGCGCGAATATGGTCCGGACGTGTGCCGCAGCAGCCTCCGACGATGTTTACCCAGCCCCGCTCGGCGAACTCGCCGATCATGCGGCCCATGTCGGCCGGGCCGAGGTCATACTGCCCCATTTCGTTCGGCAAACCCGCGTTCGGGTGACAACTGATCCGCACCGATGCAATCTGTTGCAGCGTCTCCAAATGGGGCCGCATCAACTCCGGCCCGAGCGCACAATTCACGCCCACCGAGAGCATCGGGAAATGCGAGACCGCATTCCAAAACGCCTCAACTTCCTGGCCAGAGACAAATGTTGCTCCACCCCTGTCAAACGTGCCCGATATCATCACTGGTACGCGGACATCGTGATCGTCGAAGCAGCGGGCAATTGCAAACAGGCACGCCTTGAGATTCAGCGTGTCGATGACCGTCTCGGGCAGCAGTATGTCGACGCCCGCGTCGACGAGCGCTGCCACCTGCTGATAGTACGACTCGGCCATCAGATCAAAAGTGACGCCGCGGTGGCTGGCGTCCTCGACCTTGGTGCTGATCGCCGTTTGCTTCGCAGTGGGGCCGATCGAACCGGCGACGAATCGCGGCCGGTTCGGCGTCAGGTCATTGAACTCGTCACATGCCCGGCGGGCACAGGCGACGGCGGCCATGTTGATTTCACGCACCAACTCCAGCGGTAGTTCAAACTCCTCCATGCCGATCGGGCTGGCGCCGAATGTATTGGTTTCCACGATGTCGGCGCCAGCCTGCAGGTAGTGGCGGTGAATCTCGGTCACCTCGCCCGGATGGGTCAAGCAGAGAATGTCGGCGAAGTTCCTGAGGTCTTTGTGATGCCCTGCAAACCGCTCGCCGCGAACCGCCCGCTCATCCAGCCCGAGCACCTGAATCTGAGTCCCCATAGCGCCGTCAAGGATCAGGATGCGATCGTCGAGGAGCGATTCAAGCAATTCGGTTTTGTCGGTCATGGCGGGATGATTCCTGGCGTGGCGATGGGATCCAGCGCCCCAATGGAAAGCGACAGTTGCCGGCCGAGGCAATCGCGCTGAACGACCTGCGGCTTGAAAACCAGACGGCCACGCCGTGACCAGGTTCAGACGCCGTTAGCGGCCCACTCACCGATCCAACGGTACTATCATAGCTTGTGAAGCCACGGAATGGCAACGTGCGCAGTGGCAGGAGTGCAAGGCGGGTCAAGCAGCGACCGGAATTCGCAATGGCCGGTCTTTCGCGTCGACCGGCATGATCTCGCTCAAGGCTGCCCGCACTACCTGGTGCGGTGCGTCCACGATCTCTTCCAGCCGGCTGATGTCGCGGATCACTTCCAGTACGCGACGACGAGCACAGCGAGCGACCATGATTTTCTCATGGGTTGTCGGCTGATGGGCTTCATCGAAATCATAGAGTTCCTCGAACAGCTTTTCCCCAGGCCGCAGACCCGTGAATTGAATTTCGACATCCTCGCCAATTCGCAGGCCAGAGAGCCGAATCATGTCTTGGGCCAGGTCCAGAATGCGGATCGGCTCGCCCATGTCGAGCACGAAAATTTCCCCCCCCTGCCCCATGGCGCCGGCCTGGACAACTAGCTGCGCGGCCTCGGGAATCAACATGAAGTAACGCGTCATGTCCGGGTGCGTGACCGTCACTGGGCCGCCTTGCGATATCTGCTCGCGGAACACTGGAACGACGCTGCCGGACGAATCGAGTACGTTGCCAAACCGCACCGTGACGAAACGGCATTCGGAGCCGGCCGATCGCGCCTGCACATACTGCTCCGCAAGTCGTTTGCAGGATCCCATGACGCTCGTGGGATTCACCGCCTTGTCGGTCGAGATCATCACGAGCGCTCGAGCGCCGTGATAGTCGGCCAGATCTACCAGATTCCGCGTCGCCAGCACGATGTTCCGCACCGCTTCCCCACAGTGTGATTCCATCAAGGGCACATGCTTGTAGGCGGCGGCGTGAAAAATGATCTCCGGTCGAGTGTCGCGAAACAGCGTATCGAGGCGAGCCGCATTGGTTAAATCGGCCAGGCACACCTCAAGGTCCACGGTTGGCGCCAATCGACGTAGTTCGCGTTCGAGAAAGAATTGGCCGGTTTCCGCGCGGTCGACCAGCACGAGTTTGGATGGTCTCGCTTTCAATAGTTGTCGACAGACCTCCGACCCAATGCTCCCCGCGCTGCCGGTAACCATTAACACGCGGCCGGAGAGCCAATCGTGGATCGCATCGAGATCAATCTCTACCGACGGACGGCACAGTAAGTCCTCGATCGCCACCGCGCGCGGATGAACTGCCACGCAATCTCCCAAGAGCTGCTCGTAACTGGGCAGCACTTTCACACGAAAGCCATGCAGACGGCCTGTTTCAACCAGCCGCCGTGCCTGCTTGCCCGGTAGTTCGCCCGACGTGATCAGGACTTCCTCGACGCCGAATCGCTTGGCGAGTTGCGGCAAATCGGCGGTCGAACCGACGACCGGCACGCCACGGATGCGACAGTCCTGCAGCTCGCAACGATCGTCGACGAAGCCAACAACGCAGTAGTCGAGCGCCGGATTGGAGCGAATTGCCCTCAGCAGTGTTTCCCCGGCGTCATTGGCCCCGACAATGATTGACACGGTACCGCTCGGCGGAGTGAATAAATGCCAGACATCGTCCCGAATCAGTCGCGGCAAAGCGCGGACGGCGCCCACGACCAGCAGCGTCA
>JAKEGR010000323.1 GCA_022615465.1 Planctomycetota bacterium
GAAACGCTATCGAACCTTACGTCATCGACCCGCCCGGACGTTACGCCGACGGATGCTCAGCATTTCGTCGGGCGACTCGGACCGTGGCAACTCGTGCGGCTGTTGAGCGAGAGCAATCTGACGCGGATTTATCTCGCCCGGCCGGCGGAAAGCCCCGCGAATCAATCGGCGGGGTACGTGGTGAAAGTGCTCCGCAAGGAGTGGTGGCGAGACGTGCAGGCAATCGAGATGCAGCGGCGAGAGGCCTGGATAGGCAGCCAGGTTTCGCATCCGAACCTGTTGCCGGTCTTATCGGCGAGCGTGCAGGAACCACCGTTTTATGTGGTGTCGCCAAAGCTCGATGGGACAACGCTCGCGCAGAAATTGGCGGACCGTGGACCAATGGCTGTGCCGCTCGCACTGTGGATTGCACGCCAGGTGGCCGAGGGACTGGACGCCCTTTCCGAGTCAACGAGCATGCTTCACACCGATGTGAAGCCGGCAAATATCCTGGTATCGCCCGTGGGGCATGCGACCTTGATTGACTTTGGGTTCGCGCAAACAGCCGCTGAGGCAAGTCGCTGGGCGACGCGGCCGCTCGCGGGGACGCTAGCGTATATTGCCCCCGAGATGGTTACCTCGGCATTGGCGGCCGACGCACGAAGCGACGTCTACAGTCTGGGGGTGACGCTCTACGAGATGCTTGCCGGCCGGCGGCCGTGGGAGAGCAATGACCCAGCCGAGTTGGCGACATTCCATCGCGAGGCGAAGCCAGCTTGTGTGCGCACGTTGCGGCCCGATGTGCCAAAAGCCGTGGCTTCGCTCGTTCATGCCATGCTGGCGAAAGATCCGCTACGGCGGCCGGCCTCGGCACGCGATGTTGCCGCGCGACTCGTGCGTCTGGAGATTGATTGCTTTACCCTACGGTAGCAGCGGTGGGTTTGAGGATCGATGACGCAGCATGAAAAATGTGCCACCTGCCCCCGGAGGTGGGAAGAGACAGGTGGCACTCGCGAGGGAGGGGTAGATGGCAGGAGACAAGGAGAGGGTTGGAAAAGCAGAAGAAAGGGGATGCACCATTGCGGATCACGGTGCATCTGGTTAGGAGGCATCAGTGTACTGTTCCGCGCCGTCGAGGAAGCCGGCTAGCGCCCGCGTGCGGTAGGGTTGCTGCAGTTTGCGGACTGCTTTCGATTCGATCTGCCGGACGCGTTCACGGGTAACCGAGAATATCTTACCGACCTCTTCCAGCGTATAGGTGTAGCCGTCCGTAAGGCCATAGCGGAGGCGGATGATTTCTCGCTCACGGTGGGTAAGATCGCTCATCACATCGCCGAGACGAGCCTTCAGCATATCGAGATTGGTGTCGTAAAGCGGGTCGTCGTACCGCTCTTCTTCAATGAACTCTCCAAAGAAGTTGTCTTCGTGGTCGCCCACCGGCTGGTCGAGCGACAGCGGGTGACGGCACATCTTGATGATGCAGCGGGCATCATCAAGCGACATGTCGGCTGCCTCGGCAACTTCCTCCGGGTTGGGCTCGCGCCCGTATTTCTGCACGAATTCGGCCGTGACCGTCCGAACCTTGCCCATCGTGTCGATCATGTGGACCGGTAACCGGATCGTGCGGCTCTGGTCGGCAATGGCGCGGGTGATCGCCTGGCGAATCCACCAGGTGGCATAGGTTGAGAACTTGTAGCCTCGCTGATGTTCGAATTTATCGACTGCTCGCATCAGGCCGGTGTTGCCTTCCTGGATAAGATCCAAGAAGTTGAGGCCGCGGTTGCGATAACGCTTGGCGATCGAGACAACGAGACGCAAATTGGCTGCGGAAAGGATTCGTTTTGCTTCGTCGTATTTCTCGCGATGTTCCATGGTGCGGGCAGCGAGATGGGCGAGCGTGGCCGGCGATTCGAGCGTGATCTTCATTAGATAGTGAAGTTCGGTGACAAGCTCGCTACGGATCTTCTCGCTCGCGGGTTTGGTGGATTCGGCAAGTTGCTGCGTGATGACCGACATGCGGTGGCCGATCTTGTGAAGCTGCTGCATGATGGGCAGCAGCCGGTTGAGACGAAGGTTGAGTTCCTCGACCAGCCGCACGGCTTTGTTGCGACGGATGACCAGCCGGCGCCACGCGGCCCGCTTTTCGGTGGGCGTGCGTTTCTTGCTGACGGCGATGCGGAAATCAATGTGGTTGAGCCGCAGCAAATGCTTGATCGTGGCCAGATTCGGAGGGAGACGCTTGAACGTGCGTTTCTTTTCAGCAGTGTTGGTGACGGAAAGCTCGATCGTGCGGTCGAGACGCAGTTCACCGCTTTGGACTTTTTCCAGCAACTCGACAGCACCTTGAAGGACGAAGTCGTTTCCCAATAGCAAGCGACGGAAGCGGACCCGCGATTGCTCGATCCGTCGGGCCGAAGTCACTTCCTCGGTTCGGGAGAGCATGGGGATCGCTCCCATTTGCATCAGATACATGCGAATGGGGTCGTCGATATGGGATTCGGCGCTGCCACTCTGGGCCGATGAATCTTCGTCGATCACTTCTTCCACGTCGAAGTCGCGTTCAGGATCGATGTCGTCGTCGACCGTCACGTCGTCGTCAAGCGAGAAATCTCGCCCATTGTCGTCGTGGCGACGGGGCTTGGCAGAGACGCTCCGTCCATTCAGCTTGACGTTTGTGGCGGTCCCGTTGACCTGGGGCTTGATGTGGATTCGTGGCACGGACGTCTCCTCGCATAGAGTGACGAGCGTTTCGGTTTCGCTCGTACGGCGGTGAGGAGATGCAGCCCCGATGCCAAGCTGGGGGGCGCGTCAGCCAGAAATGCGCTAAGTGCTTTGCCCGAAATAATTTGTGTTGACTTGGGGGATGCGCGTTCGTGATCGCGCTGGGCACAATTGTTGACGCGACGCCACGTTCGCATCGTTGGCGGCGTTGCGATCCTGCAACATGATGCCGCTCGCCGACCGATCCGATGAGACGTACAATCGCTACGAGTGTTACGACTCTCGGGGACGCGATATGTACATGGCCAGCAACGCTGTCGAGGTAATGGTGTCCGGTTCGGTGGGTACGATCATGCTGAATCGGCCGGGGCGGTGCAACGCACTCACTCAGGCAATGCTCGAACAAATGCAAGAGGCGTTGCAAGACCTCTACTCGGAGAAACGCGTGCGGGCAGTGATTCTCACCGGGGCCGGAACCGCTTTTTGCGCCGGCATGGACGTCCACGAGATGCACGCGGCGGCCGCATTACCCGAAACCGAAAAACACGAGCAGTGGGGCGAGACGGCCGAGGCCTATCGCGAGTTGGTTGTGCAAATGCTCGAGATGCCGAAGCCAATCATTGCGTCGGTGAACGGGCCGGCGGTAGCGGGCGGTGCAGGGTTGGTGTTGGCGAGCGATGTGGTCGTGGCATCCCCGCCGGCGAGATTTGGACTGACCGACGCCCGACATGGGATTGTTGCCGGTGTGGTCGGGCCGCTCCTGGCGTTTCGCGCGGGGGCGGGCACTGCGGCTCGGCTGCTGTTGACTTCCGGACTCTATCCGGCGGAAGAGGCGTTTCGGCTCGGCATCTACCACGAAATCATCGACGGGAATCAACTTTGGGCGAGGTGTGCGCAAATTGGCGAAGAGTGTGCGGCCGGTGCCCCGGAGGCCGTGCAGCTCTCGAAACGGCTCGTGTACGAGACAATCGGCGAGCAATTGGCTACGCAGCTCTCGGTTGGCGCGGCGATGAGTGCCACCTCACGTACCACCGAGGCCGCCCAAGAGGGCCTCACGGCATTCGTAGAAAAACGCCGACCGGAGTGGAAGTAGGGCTTTCCAGTGATGCAAGGGCTGCTTTTGGAAGCCCCCTGGAGCGATCGGCCGATTCGACGTATAATCGTTGCATTCCCCATCCCTGACCCCTCAATCAAATTTCCTCCCATGGCAGCAGGCAAGCGAAAAAAGAAGGTGGAAACCGTGTTCCTCGTGTGTGAGGAGACGGGCGATTACAATTACACGATCCGGCGAAAGACCGGGGGCGAGAAGTTGAAGTTGCAGAAGTACTCGCCGCGGCTGCGCAAGCACACAACGCACGCGGAAAAGAAAAAATAGGAGTAAGGGGGAAGGTTCAAATCTGCACCTTCCGCCTTCCCCACTCCCCCTTCCCCCTTGGCACGGATATGCCCAAACGCTGGCGGATTGCGACCCACGACCCGGTGCGCGTCTCTGCGCTGGGACGGGCGGCGGGGATTCCGGCCGTCGTCGCGCAGCTTCTCATCGGACGCGGCATTTGCGATGCCGATGTTGCCCGTGAGTTTCTCGACGCCAAGTTGAGCGGACTGCGTGACCCGGAGGAGTTGCCGGGCGCGGTGCAAGCGGCCGAGTTGCTGCATCAGGCGATTCGCGCTGGGCGGCGGATCACTGTCTACGGCGATTACGACGCGGATGGCATGACGGCCACCGCCATTATGTTGCTCTGCCTGAAGCAGCTTGGCGCGAAGGCCGACTTTTACATCCCCAACCGCATCGACGAAGGCTACGGGCTGAATCACGAAGCCCTGCGAACGATTGCGGATCAGGGCGGCGACGTGGTCGTGACGGTCGATTGCGGCGTGGCGAGCATTGCCGAGGCCGAGACGGCTGCCGAGCTTGGACTCACGCTCATTGTCACGGATCACCATCAGACCACAGACGCGCGGCCGAGCGTTGCGGCCCTTGTGCATCCGGGGCTGCCGGAGCGACCTTATCCATTTGCAGGCTTGTGCGGTGCTGCCGTCGCGCTCAAGGTGGCATGGGCGGTCTGTCAGCAGGCGAGCGAGGCGAAGCGTGTCAGCGAAGCAATGCGCAATTTTCTGATGCAGGCCGTCGGGCTGGCCGCGATCGGCACCGTGGCCGACGTCGTTCCGCTTGTGGATGAAAACCGCATCTTGGTTCGCCACGGCCTGAGTTGTTTGCGCCACTATCCAACGCCTGGCCTGCTGGCGCTGGAGCAAGTGACCGGTCTCGACAAAAAACCGGTGCTGGACGGTGAAGATGTGGCGTTCATGATTGCGCCGCGGCTGAACGCGGCGGGGCGGCTTGGGCAGGCGCCGCTGGCAATCGAATTGCTCACGACCGATTCGCCCGAGAGGGCGCGGAAGCTGGCCGAGTTCATCCACGGCCTCAACGAGCAGCGGCAGACGCTCGAACGGAGCGTCTATCGCGCGGCCAACAAGCTTGCCCAGGAATTGGGTGATCCATCCCGGATATCGGCTTTGGTGTTGGCTGACCGCGGCTGGCATCCCGGCGTGATCGGCATCGTTGCGGGCCGGCTGGCTGAGCAATTTCATCGGCCGGCCGTGCTCATTTCGCTGGATGAACTCGGTGTGAAGCCGGGAACCGGGTCCGGCCGCAGCGTGCCCGGATTCAATTTGCACGCGGCGCTGACGGCATGCGGCCAGCATCTGCTGAGCCACGGAGGCCATGAAGCGGCGGCCGGCCTGACGATCCGTGAAGCCGCCATCGAGGCGTTCCGGAATGATTTCTGTATTTATGCTGAGCGGAACATTTCGCCCGATGACCGCCAGGCCGAATTGTTCGTCGACGCGGAGACGCCGCTCACCGCGCTGACGCATCAGACGGTGCGGCAAATTGAGAGCCTCGCGCCATTTGGTCATGGCAACCGCCGGCCCGTATTCTGCACTTCGGAAGTTCGTTTGGCCGAACCGCCGAAGCGAATTGGCGCCACTGGGCGACATTTATCCTTACGGCTCGAACAGCATGGGGTGACAATGCGGGCGGTGGCCTTTGGCGGCGGCGATTGGGAGCAGGATCTCCTAGGCGCGAGCGGCCCGCTGGCCGTCGCGTTCAAGCCGGTGATCAACTCATTCCGCGGCCGACAAACGGTGGAAATGCACCTCACCGATTGGCGTGCGTCGGACAGCACTTAGCCGCGGAAACAGCCCATCTGAGCGAGGCGCCTGATTGGCCCCGGTTTGGCCCGCCACCCCCATTTCTTCTCCAGCCTCGCATACTACAATGGAGTCCAGTTGGAATCGAGTTAGCCGTGCGAGTCGTCGCGATTCCAAAAAATCGTTTTACCGTCGAGGATCCAACCAATGATGATGTCCAAGTTCATGCTGGAATTCCGTGAAGCCGCTGGACGAACCAGTGGCACTCTCGTGTTTGCCTTGGCTTGCTTGATGGCGTTTCCGTTGACTACGCAGGCCGACGTGAAACTGCCGGCGATGTTTACCGATCATGCGGTATTGCAGCGCGACATGCCGGTGCCGGTCTGGGGCACGGCGGATCCGGGCGAGGAAGTAACGGTGTCGTTTGTCGGTGGTGCTATTGGACATCGCCAACCGCAGAAGGCGACGGCGGATGCGGAGGGCAACTGGCAAGTGACGCTCGCGCCGCTTGCGGTCGGCAATCCCCTCATATTGATCGTCGAGGGAAAGAACCGTATCGAGGTGAAGGACATCCTGGTCGGTGAGGTGTGGTTGTGTTCGGGCCAGTCCAACATGGAATGGTCCGTCTCAAATAGCTGGAATGGGGACTTGGAGATCGCGGCCGCCAATCATCCGCAGATTCGACTCATTACGGTGACAGGTCTCGGAAGCCAAACGCCGGTCGAGGATTTCGATGGCCATTGGGACGTTTGCTCGCCGGAAACGGTAAAGGAGTTTTCGGCGGTCGGCTATCTATTCGCTCGCGAACTCCAGCAGCAGATAGGCGTTCCGATCGGACTGATTGACAACTCGTGGGGCGGTTCGGCGTGCGATGCGTGGATTTGCCGCGACCGCATGGAAGGCAATCCGCTTTACGAACAGCAGCTTGCGCATTGGGACAAGATGGCCGTGGAATTTGACGCAGCCAAGTCCAAGGCCGAATCTGAAAACAAGCTGGCCGAGTGGGAGAAGGATTCGGCTGCAACGCGCGCAGCGCTGGTTGGTCAGGGTCGTCCGGCGAACTTGTATCATGCCCGGCTCGAACCGGCGATGCCGTTCGCAATTCGCGGCGTGATCTGGTATCAGGGGGAATCGAATGCCGGCAGGGCCTATCAGTATCGCGAGATGTTTCCGCTGATGGTCCGTTCGTGGCGCGAAGATTGGGGTCAGGGCGATTTCCCCTTCTACTGGGTGCAACTAGCCGATTTCTTGCCTGAAAAAAGTGAGCCGGGCGAAAGCGAATGGGCTGAGTTGCGCGAGGCCCAGACGATGGCTCAGGACCGGCTGCCGAACATGGGTGAGGCAGTGATTATCGACATTGGCGAGGCGGCGGACGTCCACCCGCGGAACAAGTTGGAGGTGGCCCGGCGGCTGGCCCGCTGGGC
>JAKEGR010000050.1 GCA_022615465.1 Planctomycetota bacterium
GACGCCGATTATCGAGTATGGCTTCCCTGGCCTTGTGCCCGGAGACCGCTGGTGTCTCTGTGCGCCGCGCTGGCAGGAATCGCTCGACGCCGGTCTTGCCCCCAAGGTAGTCCTTGCCGCCACGCACGCTGGCGCGCTTGCCTTCTGCGACCTCGAAGACCTCAAGGCCCACGCGATTGACGGGTAGAAGACGACAATCTGCCTCAGCCGCCTGCGTTAGCCGCGGCGTTACGTGTCGCCGGCCGGTGAAGGATGGCGTGGCTGGCCATTGAAAAAGCACTGTCATGGGGACAGGCACGAATGGCACTGTCCCTCTCTCCGCGGCGGTTCTGGGATAGGCTCTCTTAGTTGGCCCAATCGAGCGCGAAGAGGCTGGCCTGCTGAATTGGCGCAGCGGCTCCACCGGCTGCCTGCTGGTGTGCCAACTCCCGGACAAGCCGGCTGTTTTCCCGCAATGTCTGAGCCAGTTTCTCCCGTGTATCGGCCAACTCGGTTTGCAGCAGCGACAGGTAGTGTTCGATCACCCGCCGTTCCTTCTGGATGCCGGCCAGATCGATGCCGAGCCGCCGTCGCTCGTCTTCTCGGAACGCCTGCAGCTTCTTGCCGCTTTCGTTCGCCGCCGCGAGGCGCTGGTTGTCCTGCCGCACACCTTCCATATCTGTCAGCAGCAGGGCACGTTGTTGAGCAAGCTGCTCAAACTCCAGGGCGTAATCCCGGAGCCGGCGCTGGTAGAGTGTCTTCGCCGCCTGTTGGTCGGGCGCGACGCGTTTATCATTCTCGTCGACGCCGACGCGGTGCCACTCGTCGTCGTCGGGGCCCGCTTCCTTGCCGTGTCGTAGATATTCACCCACCGATTGCTCGGGAATTAACTGGCGAATCTGCTCTTCAGACTTCCCCGCAAAAATCTCGTGCCGGTCCATGGGCATCGATTCGTACATAACCCACGGCCCGCCGCTCTTGGCGAGGCGTTGCTGTTCAAACTGGTCAAGAGGCAGCACCGGTTCGAGCGTCGCCTGCTGGCCTGTCGCCTGGCGAACGCGGAACTCGCCCAGATATTGCTTGCCACGCGTTGGGTCGGGCAATGCCGGATCGCCCTGCTCGAATAGAAACACAACCGAAGCCGGACTGAAGCCGGCCGGCGTGGGCGCCTCGACGCCAATCTGGAAGGTACCGGCCTGGGGATCAAATCCGGCTGGCTTCACGTCTCGCCATACTCGGCCGCGAATTCGCGTCAGCAGGGCGAGTTGATGATCCAAGTCGGCAAGACTGAGGATTCGTTCGGCATCCTCTGGTATGCGGACCTCTTCATTGCGGAGTTGGCCGATCAGACTTGCATCGTCCGTGCCCGCTTCCAGGGCGAGATTCTTCGCTTCGACTTGATTGATTTGTTTGTCGAGGTCGTTGACCTGCTTCCGCAGCACGGCGTTGATTCGCAGCGTCTCGGCGGTCAGGACAAAGAAACCCAGCGTCGAGAGAAAGATACCGAGCATCACCAGAACATGGCCCCAATGCCACGTGCGGGCGGCGAAATAGGCGATCACGAATGACGCCAGGACCATGATCACCAGGAAGATTTGAATAATGGGCAACGATCCGGTCCTTCTAGGAGAGCAAACGACACGCGTGGAGGGACGGCACTACTGTTCGAAGCGGTTGCCAGGAGACTCGCCGCGCCGAAGTTGTTCAGCCCAACCAATTTCCGGGCCAATAACTGACAATCTGGCCGGTGAGCAACTGGACGGCGGCCACAATTCGATAATAAATGGCGAAAAACCATCGGTCAAGCATTTTCGGGTGCAATGGCTGGCTGTAAGTCGTTTTTCCGCAACAACTTGGATATGACACGCCGTAAACCTTCGTCGAACCCGTTGTACGCGGGGCACGTTCCCCACGCGGCCTGTGGGCTGCTAGCTGCGTTCCTGTTTTGGCTCCCCAAGCATCGTGAGAGGGTTCTGCCGATTCTCCAGTGGCAGGGAGACCGTGCGGCCGAGGCGCTGCGACTCGAACGCGGCCACGATCATCTCCAACGAAGTGCGGGCCGCGTAGATGCTGGTCAACGGCTGGCGATCCTCCTCGATCGCGGCAATCAGATCATGCACGGCGAGGACATTGCCGCCGTGCAGGCCCTGGTCGGCCAAGGGTTCGGGTTTGCCTGGTCCGGCGGAGCTGATCGAAATCCAATCGTTCTTGTTCTTCTCGCTGCGCCAAGGTGACCAGCAGGAGTCGCGGAGAAAGTAGCATTCAGGAAGATGCCCCGTTTCGTACATTTGGATAATCCCCTGAGTGCCAAAAATCTCTAGGCCGAACCGGCTCGGGCTGCCGGCCGCGTTGCGCACCGAGTCGAAGTAGGCGGTCGCCCCGCTTGCGAGGCGATATCTGGCGTGGATATCGTCACCGGCCAACGGGCCGATCCCCTCGTTGCCCTCCGTAACATGTTCCTTCGATAGCGGCTGGCCGCCTTGGTAAACGCTGGCGGAACACGACTGCGGCTCGCCGCCGAAATGGTGAATCAGATTGAACATGTGCGTGCCGAGAATCCACAGGTCTTCGCTGCCGCCGCGGAGTCGGTCCTCTTTGCCGCGGGCGCGGTACTCGATGACCTGGCCGATCCGGCCCGTGTCGATCAGCTTCTGGATCACCGGCAGCTTCTGGCTGTAGCGGGTTTGGAAAGCGATGGCCAGTTTGACGCCGTGCAACTCGCAGGCGGCGATCATTTCGTCGGCCTCGGCCAGCGTCCGGCACATGGGCTTTTCCAGGAAGATGCCGCGCACGCCTCGCTCCGCGGCTGCCACGACCATGTCGCGATGCTCGTCGAGAAACCGCGGCGCGACCGCTACCAGGTCCGGCTTCATCTCGTCGAGCATCTGGCGGTAGTCCGAGTACCCCGTGGAGATGTCGAGCTTCTTCAGCTCCTCGGCCAGGCCCTGCTCGTTGGCGTCCGCGACGGCCACCACTTCGGTTTGCGGAACGTCGCGCCACACCTCGTCCAATCCGTGACCGTAATCGCCCCGGCCCGTATGACCGATGACGGCCACGCGGTACTTCTGGGCCGGTTGCGAACCGCGGATCGAACTGGTCGCCGCGGTCAAGCTCAAGGCGGCGGTGCCGGCGAGAAACGTCCGTCGGTCAAGCCAGCGCGGGTCGTCGAGCGAATGGTGTGGGGTCATGATGGAAGACTCCAAGGGTGGGTGGTTACTGAGAATCGCGTGGTGTGTGTGCTCGCACGAGCCTTTTCAGCGATTGACCGGGTGTCACGGTTGTTGCGAGGCTTTCCAGAGATCGAAGATAACACGTTTTTGCGCGTCGCCGGTGTCGGCGAAGGCTTCGATGGTCTTGGCGAGGCCTTGCTTCAGCTTCACCAGCGTGTCCCCGTAGGATTTGTCGGCAGCGGCTTGCGAAGCTTCGGGCAGGGTGGCTAGTTTTCCCTGGGCATGGAGTTCTTGGCGATTGTGCATCGCGGCCAACTGATCGATGATCAGCCGGGCGTGGCTGCCTTCATAGGTTTCGGCCAGTCCGGCCCGCTGCATGGCGTCGTAAAAGGCCCGTATCTGTTTCATCGAAACGGCCGACTGCGGGGCCTCGCTCGAAGTCGAGGTGCTGGTTGGGACGTCCAGGTTGCCGCTGGTGCCGACGACGCCGATATCCAGGGAGGGATCCTCTGGTTCGGGCGGCGTGTACATGGGCCGCTTTGGCTGAAACGGTGCGGCCTGGCTCAGATCCGCGCCACCGAGCGCGATGGTGATCGCAGCGCTGTCCGGAACTTCGGCGTAAGGCAGACGCACGGAGGATGCGTCGAAGTTCTCCCACTTTGCGCCGTTGATGGACACGGCGGTAATCGGGCCGGTGCCCACGGTCGCGAGGTAGAGCTTCTTGGTCCCGAAGCGGATGGGAAAGTGCTGTTCGAGGCGGGTGATTCCGGCGGGGATATGCGGCAGGAGCGTGAGTCCCTCGGCATGGTAGAGGTACTCGAAAAGCCCGCGTACCATCGCGGCGGGAGGGCCTAAGGTGTCGTAGCAGAGGTTGATCGGCTCTTTGGGCTGATAGACCTTGGCACCGAAATCGACGAGGGGGTTATCCATGCGGAACTGCCGGGCGAAGCGAAGAATGGCTTCCATCGAACGCCGCGCATCGTCGAATTTGCCAAGCCGGTAATAGGCGAGGATCATGCGGGCTTCGCAGGTGGACCAATGGCCGCCGTTGACCCAGGTGCCGTGCTGCCAGAGCCAAGAGGTTCCCGGGTCATACATGTCATCCAATCCGGGTTCATTGGCGCAGATGAGGCTGTTGCGGCGGAGGAGTGGGATGGCTGCGATCTTGTTGTAAATCTGCTGGGCCTGGGCGTCGTCGACGATGCGGAAGGCAATTGCGTCGTGATTGGGAGAAGCCTCGAAGTAGCCGAATTGTTGCGCCCCGTGGATGCCGTGCTTCGTTCCATCCGGGTCGAGCGATTTGATGAAGTACCCTTCTTCGGTGGTCAACTGTGGCAGGGCCTTGCGGGCGCTGTCGCGGCGCGCCGTGTAGAAGTCCACTTTGTCTTGACGACCAAGCATTCGCTCCAGTTCGATGAGGCGGTCGAGGCCTGCGATATAGGTAATCGACAGCCCGGCGAGGTAGGCCTTGTCGAAGGTTCCGTCGGGTTTTTTCCAACCTGCATAGCTGGGTGCGAGCAAGTTTCCGGCGGGGCCGGCCAGGAAGAGATCGTTCTTATCGCGTCGGGTTTCAATGAAATTGGCACAGCGCTCGAGGAGGGGCACGTAATGCTCGATGGCGGCGCGATCGCGGCTGATGAGCAGTAGTTCGGCCTGCAGCACGATTCCGGCAGCGGTGAACTCCATCCCCCAATCGTGGATGTCGATTCGTCCGTCGCCCTGCTTGTAGAAAATCCAGCCGGGCGATGCCGCATCGCACAAGCAACCATCCGGGCCAACCCAATCTTTTTCACCCTTCCGTTTGCCGTCACCCATCTGGTCAAACCACAGGTTCTGGGCATTTTGCAAGAACGTGACAAAGGGTTCGCTGTAGAATGGGAGGGCTGAGTAGGTGGTCCCGCAGCTGTTTTGAATCCACCAAGCGCTCCAAGTGGGGCCCTCGACGAAGCCGTTCCAGGCGGGGGTATAGAGCATGGCGGCATTCTGAAACTCGGGGTCGGGGGCGAACATCCGCCGCGAGATATCGAGAAGCTGCAAATAGGCCGTGTCCCCTTCGCCTCGGTAGTAAGTGCCGTCGAAGTGTTCCGCGGCGTCTGCCGCGAAACACGCGAACACCAATAGAAATCCCACTGGCAAGATTTTCAGAACCATGGAATCAACCTCCCGCATGGGTGGATTTGACAGATGCAGATTCTCGCAGGTCAGCAAAACCGTCCGGGCCGATCAGTTTTCAGACTTTGGTGGCACGGGCAAGACCGTCCGACCATCATAATGCACAATGGCACGCATTGCCGCGAGAAAAAAACCAGAAAGTGTTGGAAAGAAGAGGCCTCCCTTGTGGATCCGCCTGTCTGGTCCCGGAGTCACGACGACCCAACGAGGCAGCGGTTTCGCCGGCTGGACTGGTGCAAGAGTGACCTGGTCAACTTGCCGACTGCCGTCATCGTGCTTCGAGCGACATTGAACGACATCGACGACATTCGGCCGTTACTACCGGCGCTGCTCAACGTGTTGACTGCATTACCGCCAAACGAGGTCACGATCGTCTCATAGATGAGGACTTCGAGAGACGAATGGTGCATCTCAACAAGGCCGACATGGAGCCGAACCCC
>JAKEGR010000051.1 GCA_022615465.1 Planctomycetota bacterium
TAGAGTTCGCGCGCCAGGAGGTTGGTGCGGCCGCCGCTCTGGGCGAAGACGCCGAGCGCGACGAGCTTGCGGAACAGGGCGTCGATCTCCGGCAGCGACAGTGGCAGCCGTTGGGTGCGGTCGCGCGAGCGTGCCTGTCCCCTTGTTCAACGGGCAGGCAAGTCATGGGTTATTACACTTCAAACCAGGCCAATTCGATGATGAGTATTCCTCTCTCCCTGCGCTCGTTCCATGCGTTCCTGTTCACCTGCGTTGCCGGCAGTGTGTTGGCTGCCGGCAAAGTCACGGACCTCTGCTGCGAATATAACGTCAACCCAGTGGGCATTGACGCGGTAAAGCCACGTTTGTTCTGGAAGCTTGACAGTCCCGAACGCGGCGCGCGGCAAACGGCTTACCAGGTTCTCGTCGCCAGCAGCGAGGATTTGCTGCGCCGCAATGCGGGCGACCTGTGGGACTCCGGGCAAGTCATGTCGGACCAATCCACATTTGTGCCTTACGCGGGCAAACCGCTCACGAGCCGCCAACGTTGCTTCTGGAAAGTCCGGAGTTGGAATCAGCGTGGCGATGCTTCCGACTGGAGTGTGGCAGCTTGCTGGACAATGGGCTTACTCGCCGACACGGACTGGCAGGGCAAGTGGATCGCGTCGGACCTCGACCTGATGGATTACCAGAAGACGCTCCGCGCGTTGCCCGATTTCGGCATGGAGCCGGAAACCGAGTTGTGGGCAACAGCCGACAAATGCCGACGGATGACCGCAGCCGTCTCCAGCGCCCCCGCCGTCTGGCTGCGTAAGGAGTTCGAGACGCCGCGAACGATTCGCCGCGCCATGGCCACCATCTGCGGCCTGGGGCACTTTGAGCTTTACATCAACGGCCAGCGCATTGGCGACCACCAACTCGACCCTGCTTACACGGATTACCAGAAGCGTGTGCTTTATCTTACGCACGACGTAACGCAATCGCTGCAGAACGGCCGCAATGCTGTGGGCGTTGTTCTGGGAAACGGCTGGTTCAATCTCATTACGCCGCACGTTCTGCGTTATCACGTCGCCGACTACATCGCTCCGCCACAATTGCGATTCGACCTTGACCTGGAATTCACCGACGGCTCGCACACAATCATCGGCAGCGACGACTCGTGGAAGTGTACCACCGACGGCCCGATCCGCTTCAACTGCATCCTGGCCGGCGAAACCTATGATGCGCGTAACGAAATGCCCGGCTGGGCGGAGCCGGGCTTCAACGAGGTCAACTGGAAATCGGCGAAACTCGTGCCCGCCCCGGCTGGCCGCCTCGTCAGCCAGCAACTCCGCCCTGTGCGTAAAGTTCAAACGTTACCCGCCGTGAGCGTGAAGAAACTAGACGCGGCTTGGCGTTTTGATCTTGGCGTGGAAACGGCAGGTTGGGCAAAGCTTCGCGCCAAAGGCAAACCGGGCCAAGAAATCACGATTGTCCTGCCTGGCTCGGATTCACACACGCTCGGACGGTACCAAACGAGCAAGTACATTTTTCGCGGCAGCGGCATCGAAGAGATCGAGCCGCGGTTTTGCTACGCCGGTTTCCGCTACGTGGATGTGACGGGCCTCGATTACGAGCCGAGCATCACGGATTGCGTGGGCCAAATGGTGTGTACGGACTTCGAGCCAGCCGGGAGTTTCGCCTGTTCCGACGAGCGATTGAACAAGCTTCAGGAAATCTTGTTGCGTACCGTGCGGAACTACGTCGTCCACATTCCGAACGATCCGACGCGTGAGAAAGCGGGCTGGACGCAGGACATCGAGACCGGGTTCTTCGAGACGGCCTACAACTTCAACGCCGCGACGATGTATGCCAAGTGGCAACGCGACTTCCTGGATGCCATCCAGCCGAACGGCTACATGCCCCCGGTCGTACCGAGCCGGTTCGACGGGCCGACGATCAACGGCCCCTGGTGGGGCGGCGTCGTCGTTTATGCGCCATGGTGGATTTACGAATTCTACGGCGACCGCGAGTTGCTTGCCGAGAGCTATCCGGCAATGAAAGGGCACTTCAATTATCTGAATTCCATTGCCACGAATGGCATTGTGACCTGGGGACTGGGCGATTGGATGGAAGTCGGCAGCGTGCGTCCCAAGCGTACGCCGGTGCCGTTGACTTCGACCTGTGCTTTCTATTGGTTTGCATGCATTCTGCGCGATACTGCCACGATCCTTGACAAACCAGACGAAGCCAAGCAATTTGCGGCCGCTGCCGTCGAGATTCGCGCCGCCTACAACCGCGAATTCTTCAATTCCGAAACGGGTGATTACGCGAGTGGAAGCCAGACGGCTCAACTCGTCTCACTTTACTTTGGGCTTGTGCCAGACGACAAGCGCGAACTTGTTCGTCGGCGACTCGCCGAACGAGTTGCCAACGACAACAACCACCTCACGACTGGTTTCGTCGGCACGCCGTTATTACTTCCAGGACTGACTGATCTCGCCCTTCCGGAACTCGCTTGGGAGATTGCCACGCAGACGAGTCATCCAAGCTTCATGGACGCCATCCTGAACCGTGGCAACACGGTGATGAAAGAGAATTGGGATGGCGGCCTCGTGCAGATGCCGTCGCTGCAAGGACCGATCGGTACGTGGTTCTACCATGCGCTTGCCGGCATCCGCCGCGACCCCGGCACGCCGGGCTTCAAGCACATCATCATCCGCCCCGAGTTCGCTGGAAACCTGACCTGGGTGAAGGCGCATCACGCCACTCTTTACGGTCGCGTTGTCAGCAATTGGCGGCGGGACGGCGAGCAACTGACGATGGAAGTGACGATCCCACCGAACACAGCCGCAATTGTCCATGTGCCGGCAACGCGGATCGAGGACGTCACGGAGGGCGACACACCAGCGAGAGAAGCGGTGGGAGTGAGGTTCCTCCGGATGCAACGCGGAACCGCTGAATTTGCAGTGGAAGCCGGCAGCTACACTTTCCACTCCGCGAGGATTTCCGCGGCGGCATTCGGTACGGCACCCACATACCAAGAGCATCAGGATCTCAGCTATGTGCTGCAGCCTGACGGAAGCAGCGTCCCGATCCGCTCGACGAGCGATTGGGAGGAGCGCCGGCGGCATATTGTGGCGGGCATGGAGATGGTTATGGGGCCGATTCCGCGTCCGGCTCGGCCGCTCCCCCTCGATGTTGAAATCCTTGAGGAACACCGTGCCGACGATTTCGTACGCCGCAAAGTGGCCTACCATACCGATCAACAGGATGCGCGCGTGCATGCCTGGCTGATGCTGCCGACAAACGGGACTGCGGAAAAACATCCCGCCATGCTCTGCTTGCATCAAACGACGCCCGAGGGCAAGGATTCGCCGGCGGGACTGGCCGATCGGCCGACGCTGCATTACGCACTCGAATTAGTGCGACGCGGTTACGTTACTCTCTCGCCTGATTATCCCTCGCTGGGCGAGTATGACCACGATTTTGAAACGGACGCGTACCAGAGCGGCTCGATGAAGGCGATCTACGACAACGTGCGGGCCATTGACCTGCTGCAATCACTGCCGGAAGTCGACCCAGAGCGGATTGGCTGCATCGGTCATTCGCTGGGCGGTCACAACGGGCTGTTCACGGCCGTGTTCGATGCGCGGATCAAGGCAGTGGTGACATGCTGCGGTTTCACACGAGCTCACAAATACATGGGTGGTGATTTGCAGGGCTGGTCGGGGCCGAGGTACATGCCCTTGATCGCCTCGCAGTATGGAAATGATCCCGACCGCATCCCGTTCGACTTCACCGAAGTCATCGCGGCAATTGCGCCGCGGGCCATCTACATCGTCGCGCCGCTTCACGACGACAATTTTGACGTCGACGGCGTGCGCGGCGTGGTCGCTGCTGCCGAGCCAATTTACAAGTTATATGGGCGTGCTGACGGGTTACAGGTAGTGTATCCCGATTGCGGGCATGACTTTCCGGATTCCGCGCGGCAGGCAGCCTACGCATTTCTGGATAAGTCCCTGCGAGAATCTCCTTGAGGAAAATGAATCATCGCCAGAATCTGCACAAATCAATGACTCCTGACCCAATCCTGTTCGGCACGTTCGTTTGACAAAAGCCGCAAGACCCATCTAACCCAATGGGCTTGAGCCACGCGGCGCTCCATGTTTCTCGCCGCTTAAACGGTTCAACCGGCGCATCTGGCCGGCGCGTGGTCTAGGCTTGCATTGGCTACCTAGATCCGGATCGCTCGCCAAGTGAAGCTGCGCATGCACACGCTCGTCGACGTTCACGAATTGTCTCCCGAGGAGCAGGAGTTGCTCCGGGCCGCTGCCGCCAATCAGGGTGCGCTCGAGGTCGCGGTCCGCGCCGACACACGCGGCCTAGCCGTCTGCGCAGGCAAAAAGAAATTCTACGATCCGACGAACCGTGAGATGGCACAACGCTATATTTCTTTGGTTTCTCGACTGAAGGAATTGCAGTTGCTTCGGGCAGCCACGGCCCGCAATTCCTATGAACTGACAAACTTCGGCTGGCAGCTAACCAGGAAGCTGGGGCGATAATCGCCTTGCCTGCCGGGAACTCTGCACCTCGACCTCCATGCTGATGCGGCTGCGTGCAGCAAACCAGGAACGCCTTTCGGCCGACTCATCATTTCCCAAACCCGGAAGTATCGCGGATGAACGTGACAGCCACCTTGGAACGTGCTGAGTCGCTGATTTCGGCATTAGGCCTGGATAATTGTTTTCAACCGCAGGAGCCGCGAACGATCTCCGACACCGGAGTGAGCGACGCGCTCGTTGACGACCTCATCCTAAAGTACCTTTCCGGCATTGGCTCGCAAAGCGGGCGTGGAATTGCCGACCACTTGTGCCTGCCACTGGTGATCCTTGAAGACCGCTTCGTCGCGTTGCGAAACCGGCAGGAGATTTCGCCGACTGGCTCGGCAATGCTCGGCGATCATGTGTATCGATTGACCGAGTTGGGCCGGGATCGAGCCCATCGGGCAATGCGTGAGAGCGCGTACGTCGGCCCGGCGCCGGTGCCGCTGGAGGACTACGTTGCCTCGGTCAATGCCCAAACGATTGCCGGTGAGAAACCGCGCAAGCGGCAATTGGAGAAGGCTTTTGCCGATATTCACGTCGA
>JAKEGR010000324.1 GCA_022615465.1 Planctomycetota bacterium
ATGCGCCGGTTGCTGTCAGCGAATCGGGTCCGTGGGCTTGACCCGCCTCGCATCGGCAGCATTGCGCCATTTCCGCTTATCCCTTGTCACCCGCCGGCTAGGATCTCTATACTTGGGGACGGCTGGCTCTTAGTCGGAAGTCCGTTGACCGCCATTCTGGCTGTGATGACTGTTGTCTAGCGACATTTGCTCGTTACCCAGATTCCCGGAGTTGTGGCGTGGAAGCGTCCTCGCAATCGTTTTTGGAACGCAATGATTTCGTCATACGCCGGCTGCACTCGCTGAGCGGATTGATTCCCGTTGGCGCTTTTATGACCGTTCATCTGATCACCAACGCCACGGTTCTCAATGGTCCAGGCGAATTTCAATCGAACGCTTACCAAATCCACTCACTGGGCCACATGCTGCCGCTGATCGAATGGGATTTCATTTTCCTCCCAATCTTGTTCCATGCGATTGTCGGCGTGGTAATCATGACCGGTGCCGTGCCCAACACCACGCGTTATCCCTACGGGGCCAATTGGCGGTACACCCTCCAGCGGTGGACCGGCATGATCGCCTTTCTGTTCATCTTTTGGCATGTGTTTCACATGCATGGCTGGTTCCGCAACGCAGCGTGGCTGGAGTACGTGGCGGAGCCTTATGGCGGCGCGCGGTTTCGCGCGTACAATGCTGCCTCGACCGCCGGCGAGGCGCTGCAAAACACGGTTGTTGCCGTACTCTATGCGACTGGCGTGCTGGCTTGTGTGTTCCATCTGGCAAACGGAATTTGGACGGCCGGCATCACCTGGGGCGTGTGGACGAGCCAGCGGGCGCAAAATCGCGCCCTGGCTGTTTGCGGAACGCTTGGCGTGTTGTTGGCGCTCGCGGGGTTGGGCGCGCTGGGCGGGATGAGGGCGGCCGGCAGCGACAAGCAATTCGATAAATCGCGAGACATTGAAAACCGAATGTACGAGTCCCGCGTTAACTCGGGCGAGCTTATCCCCGATGAGCACAAACGAGCCAAATCGACGCGGCCTCAAAGCGAATCCATAATGCCAAAACACGACTAGGAACTTACACGGCCTTGTCCCACCCTTGTGAATACTCCAGGTTATCAGTCTGTTCGCGAGTCGGCGCGGGACTACTTTTTTCTACAGGTTAGGATTCGGCAGTGGCAAAGCAACGTGTATTGGTTGTCGGTGGCGGGCTGGCTGGTTTGGCGGCCACGATGAAGCTGGCGGAGCTGGGCGTCTCGGTCGACTTAATGAGCCTGACGCCCGTGAAACGGTCGCACAGCGTGTGTGCCCAGGGCGGCATTAACTCGGTGAACGACATCACGCGTCAGCAGGGCGACAGCGAGTGGCTTCACCTGGACGACACGGTTTATGGTGGCGACTTCCTGCAGCACCAGCCGCCGGTGAAGGAAATGGTGTTTTGGGGGCCGCGGATCATTGATCTGATGGATCGGCTTGGCGTGCCGTTTAATCGCACCCCCGAGGGCTATCGCGACCAGCGGCGATTCGGCGGCACGTTGTACAAAC
Source organism: Planctomycetota bacterium (assembly GCA_022615465.1). GTDB lineage: Bacteria > Planctomycetota > Planctomycetia > Pirellulales > Lacipirellulaceae > JAKEGR01. Next base: position 1,524 of record JAKEGR010000324.1, read on the forward strand.
GCACCGCATTCGCGGGAGCGACGACCGGCCAGCAACTGTTGTACGCCCTCGATGAGCAGGTTCGACGCTGGGAAGTTGAGGGCATGGTCGTCAAGTATGAGGGCTGGAACTTTTTAGGCCCGATCATCGATGACACGGGCCGCTGCCGTGGCGCAACCGCGCAGAATCTTGTCACGATGGAAATCCGAGCCTTTCCGGCCGACGCGGTCGTGCTGGCCTCGGGGGGGTGCGGGCTGATTTACGGTCGCAGCACGATGTCGATGGCCTGCAGCGGCAGCGCGGTGAGTCGAGCGGTCCAGGCGGGGGTGAAGTACGCTAACGCGGAATTCATCCAGGTCCATCCGACTGCGATTCCGGGGGCCGACAAACTGCGGCTGATGAGCGAATCGGCGCGTGGAGAGGGGGGGCGCGTGTGGGTGCCACGGAAGCCCCAGGACGAGCGTTCCCCAAAATCGATTCCCGAGTCGGAGCGGTACTACTTCCTGGAAGATCGCTATCCGAAATACGGCAACCTCGTGCCGCGCGACATTGCCACCCGCGAAATATTCAATGTTTGCGTGAACGAGGGTCTGAGCGTCGAACCCGAACAACCGTGCGTGTATTTGGACCTGACCCATATCGCGCGCGCCGAACTGGATCGCAAGTTGGGCGGCATTTTGCACATCTACGAGAAGTTCCAGGGCGTCGATCCGCGCGACGAACCAATGAAGATCTTTCCGGCTGTCCACTATTCGATGGGCGGTTTGTGGTGCGATTACGAGCGGTCGAACAATGGCGGCCTGGTGGCCGGCTCGATTCGCAACCACCAGACCAATGTTCCCGGATTGTACGCGATCGGCGAGTGCGACTACCAGTATCACGGCGCGAATCGGCTTGGCGCGAATTCGCTGCTGTCCTGCATCTTTAGTGGTTTGTTCGTCGGGCCGGGAATTTACAACCTGCTCGGTTCACTCATGGAATCGGCCGGCGATGAGAAGTTCGACAAGTTGATGCGCAAAGCCGGCGACGCCAAACGCAACGAACACAATACTCTCCTCGCCCACACGGGTGGCAATGAGAATCCGTATCTCATTCACCAGGGGTTGGGCATTGTGATGACCAAAGCGGCCACCGTGGTGCGGCACAATGATTCGTTGCGCGAGGCGTACGAACAGGTGAGCGAATTGGAAGACCGCGCACGCCGCTGCGCTCTCTCTGATACCGGCCAGTGGACAAATCAAAACGTGGTGTACACCAAGGCGCTTCGGGACATGTTTCCAATCGCCAAGGCGATCCTCAAGGGCGCGCTGGCCCGTGACGAATGCCGCGGAGCCCATTACAAGCCGAGCTTTGAGATGCCCGGCATCGCCGCCGCCGACCCCGGTGAACGCCGCCGCCAGGCGGAACTGTGGTGTGATGCCTTTGAAGAAAAGAATCGCAAGTGGCTCAAGACCACCATTGCCTCGTTCCATGGCAACACCGACCCACAGCTCACTTATGAGGAGGTCGACACGTCGCTCGTGCCCCCCCGACCTCGTCTTTACGGTCTTGTCGGGGCAGAGGTGATCGAAGAGGTGTGGAGGTCGCGGAAGAAGCCAAACGCGTACGCCGCCTCGCATTGATTGATCCTTTCCGGACGGCTTCGTTATAATTTGGGGTATTGGTTCTTGAGCCGACAGGCTACCC
>JAKEGR010000325.1 GCA_022615465.1 Planctomycetota bacterium
CCCACCGGGAGAGGGCCGAGGTGAGGGAAACTTGCGCAGCGGCCCTGTTTCTCTCTCCCGACCAACCTTCGGTCGGTGCCCGGCGAGGGAATGGCCCAGGACATTCCGCCGCATTACCTGTTCCCGGTCCCCAGGCTTCCCCTGCCTTGTTTCACTACGACGATGGCTTGTTTCTGACAGTTGCTCACCTGGCGGTCGACGTGCGCCGTCGCCAGCCGCGGTGTTTTGTGTCGCATGCCCACGCCGACCACCTTGCGAGGCATGAACTCGCACTGGCGACACCGGCCACAGCGCGGCTGTATCAACATCGCTTGGGTCTGCGCCACCGCGTGATGGAAATGAAGTATCGCGAGCCGATCGACTTCGGCGGCTTGCGATTAGTCGCACTTCCCGCCGGCCATTGCCTCGGCTCCGCCATGCTGCTGGCCGACGATGGGAAGCAGTCGCTGCTGTACACGGGCGACTTCAAGCTCGGCCCGTCGGCAACGTCGGAACAGGCCGAGTTGCCGCACGCGGATATCCTGATTATGGAATCGACCTTTGGCGTGCCGCGCTATCGCATGCCGCCGCGCGAGGAGGTGGTCGCGAGACTCTACGAACTGGTCGATGCGGCCCTGGCGGCTGGCGCGACGCCGGTAATTCACGCCTATCCGCTCGGCAAGTCGCAGGAAGTAACCAAATTGCTCACGGCCCACGGCGTGCCCGTGCTGCAGCATCCGACGATCTACGCGGTCAGCCAGGTGTACGAGAATTGTGGCGTCGATCTGGGCGACTTTGGCCTGTTCCAGGACAAGCGGCCCGATGGCCACGCGGTGGTTACCCTGCCGCGGCTTGCACGCGACTTTCGTCTGGCCGGATTGCGGCAGACGGTATCGATCGCGGCGACCGGTTGGGCCATTGATGCGAGCACGCGTTATCGCTGGGGTGTTGACCATGCGCTGCCACTGTCGGATCACGCCGATTATGATGAGTTGATCGAAACGGTGCGTCGGGTGGCGCCGCGTGAGGTGTATTGCACGCATGGGCCGTACGAATTCGCCGACCATCTGCGCGATCTTGGCTTCAACGCCCAGCCGCTCCACCCGCCAAATCAACGGCGGCTGTTCTAGCCGGCATTTTCCATAGCGGGCGAGCCTGGACCGATTCCCACGTTACCGCGCGTGTTCAATCCGTTACTGTGTGGCACCTTATGCCAGGTCGGGCTATAATTGGTTGGGCGAACGGGCGGTACGTAAATCCATAGAGCCAGTGGATATCATGACCTATCAGGGTACAGTGCAAAACGGCGTGATTCTGATTGACGGCGGTGTACGTTTGCCGGAAGGGGCCGAAGTGCGGATCGAGATTGCCGATGGTGTGCAACCGCGCGCAGACACTAGCGGGGAACCGACGATCGGCCAGAAGCTAGCGGCGTTGGCGCGGAAATACGAAAATCTGCCATGTGATCTCCCCGAAGATTTGGCGATCAATCACGACCACTACCTGCACGGCCTGCCGAAACGTCAATGAAGAAACCGTTTGCAGATTCATTTTTCTTCTTGGCGATGATGAATGTCTGCGACTCGCGCCATCAAGAGGCCGTCAGGCAGAGCGAGACACTTGCAGGACCAATTGTCACGACCCAGTGGGTTCTGGTTGAAGTCGGCGATGCCTTTTCCAAGCCGTGCGATCGGAATCGTTTCTTACGATCTGCTCGAACTCATCAATGCAGACGAACGCATACAGGTTGTCGCCGCGAGCAATTCGTCGTTCCAACGGGGAGCCGAGTTATTCGCAAGCCGTAAGGACAAGTCTTGGTCACTGACTGATTGCATCAGCTTTTTGGTGATGGACCAGCACGGCATCAAAGACGCACTCACCGGCGATCGTCACTTTGCGCAAGCCGGATTCACGCCTCTCTTGGCGGAGCCAATGCAACGATAGCCAGGCCCGAACGGCAGCGCAACGGGGCCGTGATGGTCTTTCGACTGGATGCCGTAACTGGCCGTTGAAAAAGGGTCAGGCACGCTCTCGCGACCACGTCAAACTGAGGCGCTTCTTCAATCGCTCCGCGAGCCAATCCCCTTTCTCAACAGACTGATAACCGGTGGCATCGGTTTGCAGTCGAAAAACCATCCCGACCCACGTTTCTTGGGCACCATCCAGTAACTGCCAGGCAGTCTCCCGAAGAATAAATCCAACAGGCTGCGGGCGATGAGGCTTTGATCAACTTGCCTGCTGCTGGTAAACTGCATCCCGCAAAGGGATACGGCAATCTACAAGCGGAAATATCTGGTGTGATCGTCGATCCGGTCCATCGAAAAGAGATTGGTGTGCGATGAATCCTGATTCGTTGTTATCGCCGCCTCGTGGTCGGCTTTCGCTGCTGGGAAGGCTGCTGCGGGGCGTCAGCAAGACCCTGCTGGGTGTTGCTGCCGTTTTGGGAGTGGTTTTGGCCTTGGTCTGGTTGGCCGGCGTCTTTCACAAGAAGGTGCCAACAAACGTTGAGGCTTCCCAGGAAACAGGAGAGCGGACTGGGCAGGTCGTCGAAGTGCGCAGGATTCGCCGTCCGCAGTTTGAGACGGCCGTAGGCTCGGTCAAGCCGGTTCACGAAGTGGCCTTGGCGTCGAAGCTTCTGGCTCGAGTTGTCGACGTGCGAGTCAAAGCCGGGCAATTGGTCGAGGCTGGCGAACTACTGGTCAAGCTCGATGACGCCGACTTGATTGCGCGTCTGAGACAAGCCGAGGCGGCCCATCAATCCGCGCTGGCGAAGCGGGATCGAACGGCTGCCGATTTGGAACGTGCCGCCAAACTCGTCCAGTCCAAGGTTGTCACGCAGGCCGAATACGACGCAACCGTGGCCGACGCTCGATCCGCGGCAGCCGAGGTAGAACGCGCCGACCAGACGATTGTCGAGACGCGGGTTCTCGTATCGCATACCGAGATCAAGTCCCCGATTGCCGGAACGGTTGTGGACAAACGCATCGAAATAGGGGACACCGCGGTACCAGGACAGGTACTTCTAACGCTCTATGACCCTGAGAATATGCAGATGGTGGCCACCGTCCGAGAATCGCTCGCACAAAAGCTTCAGGTTGGTCAGCAAGTTCGCGCCGGACTGGAATCGCTTGATCACGAGTGCCCGGCCACCGTCAGTGAAATTGTTCCTGAAGCCGATGTAGCCAGCCGATCCTTCCTGGTGAAAGTGACCGGGCCATGTCCGCCTGGCGTCTACAGCGGAATGTTTGGCCGACTGATGATCCCCCTGGAGGACGAGGAGTTGCTGGTCGTGCCTGCCGCCGCGGTACGTCGAGTTGGACAATTGACTACGGTCGATGTCATTCAGGGGAGGCGCGCGGAACGCCGCAGCATCCAGCTCGGCCGCAGGCTGGACTCCGATTATGAGGTCTTATCGGGATTGCGGGCGGGCGAAAAGGTCGCGGTTCAGAAGGCCGAATTGTCGGAGACACTGCCATGAGGGCCAAGAACGATTCCTCCTCCTCTCTTAACGGAGATCACCCGCAGGATGCTCTGTCCCGGTTGGTAAAGATCTTTCTGGATTCAAATCTGTCGATCATTCTGATCGTGTTTTCGTTGCTACTGGGCGTTGCGGCCTTGCTGATCACGCCACGCGAGGAAGACCCACAGATCGTCGTTCCCATGGCCGATCTCTACGTTCAGTTTCCAGGGCACTCGGCCCAGGAGGTGGAACAGCTCGTGTCCTCGCCGTTGGAACGGATGCTCTATCAAATTGATGGCGTCGAGTACGTCTATAGCATGTCGCAGGCAAACCAGGCGATTATCACAGTCCGCTTCTATGTTGGAGAGGACCGCGAGCGCAGCCTGGTCAAGCTGTTCAAGAAGCTCAACGAGAACCTCGATCAGGTCGCGCCCGGAGTAACCGGTTGGATCATGAAACCGGTGGAGATCGATGACGTTCCCATCGTGACGCTGACGTTAACCGGCAGCGATTACGACAGCTACGGACTCCGGCGGATTGGTGAAGAGGTGGTGGAACGGCTCGCGGCAGTTCCCCAGGTGTCTCGGGCTTACGTGGTGGGCGGCGAGCCGCGCGTTGCGCGCATTGAGATCGCCCCCGAGCGGCTCCGCGCTTATCAATTAAGCCTTCTGGAAGTGACGCGCGCGGTTCGCGGGGCGAACATCCAAGTTTTTGCCGGGCAGTTTACCAGAGAAGATGCCGTTTTCTCGGTCGAGGTGGGCAACCTTCTGGAATCGGCGGCCCAGTTGCAAGATGTGGTCGTCGGCGTCTTTCAAGGCACGCCGGTTTTCCTCAAGGATATCGCCACGATCCGCGACAGTCCGGACGAGATCGTGTCCTATGTGCGTCATGGCTGGGGTCCAGCCCGCGGCTTCGCCGCTCATGCGGAAAGTCCTGGAACTCTGCTTGGCAGCGTCCATCCAGAACCTGATTCCGCGAGCACTGCCCGGCCGGCGAAGGCTGGATCAAGCATACCGGCGGTAACGATTGCCGTTGCGAAACAAAAAGGGAGCAACGCGGTTGCCGTAGCAAAAAAAATTCTTGACAGCGCGGAAGCATTGCGCCGCAATGTTGTGCCAACCAATGTGGATATGGTGGTGACGCGGAATTTCGGCCTGACTGCCGATGAGAAAGTGAACGAATTAGTCGAAGCGTTGGGGGTAGCAATCCTCATCGTCATTCTGCTGCTCACGCTGAGCATGGGATGGCGCGAGGCGCTGGTGGTTGCCGTGGCCGTTCCCGTCGTCTTCGGATTGACGCTCGCGGTCAACCTCGTGGCTGGCTACACGATCAACCGGGTCACCTTGTTCGCGCTGATTCTTTCGCTGGGATTGCTGGTCGACGACCCGATCGTGGATGTCGAGAACATTTCGAGACATTTCGAGGAACGGGGCAAAGCCAGTCGCAACATCGTGCTCCAGGCAGTGGCCGAAATCCGGCCCCCCTTGATCAGCGCCACGCTCGCCGTGATTGTCAGTTTCCTGCCGCTGTTCTTCATCACGGGAATGATGGGGCCGTATATGTCGCCGATGGCCCTCAATGTTCCGATCGCCATGCTGATGTCGATGGTGGTGGCATTCACCATCACACCATGGATGAGCTATCACGTGTTGGGAAAGCGTTACACGGGTGGGTCGGAGGAAGTGCAGCCCACGACGGCCGTCCACGGACTCTACGACCCGGCAGTTGTCCAGCGGAGCATCCTCTACCGGTTCTTTCGGCCGCTGATGGCGCCGTTGCTGGCAACCAAGCTCCGAGCGATTGGGTTCCTCGTCGTCATGGCGGCGTTAACCCTCGGCGCGGTGGCGATGGCCGCACTCCGGTGGGTGCCGCTGAAGATGCTCCCCTTCGACAACAAGAACGAACTGCTCCTGGTGCTCAACATGGACGAAGGCACCTCGCTCGAACGGACCAGTGCCGTGCTGTCTGATTTTGAACAACTCATCGCGACGGTGCCCGAGGTGACGGACTACACGAGCTACGCGGGACTAGCCAGTCCCATCGACTTCAACGGGCTGGTCAGGCATTACTACTTGCGACAACAGCCTCATTTGGGTGAGTTGCGGATGAATTTCGTGAGCAAGAAGCATCGACCTCAGCAGAGTCACGCCATCGCCCTGAGACTGCGGCCGAAGCTGGAGGCCATTGCTCGAACACATAACGCGAAGCTCCAGATTGTCGAGCTTCCGCCCGGCCCTCCGGTGCTGGCCTCCCTGGTGGCCGAGGTCTACGGGCAACCCGAAC
>JAKEGR010000326.1 GCA_022615465.1 Planctomycetota bacterium
GACACGCTCACGATCAAGCTGGCCCCGGCGGGCGGTTGCGTGGGCCAGTTCATCAAGCAGTAAAGGCGCATCGCCGGCGATGCGCCATCGCGGTGGACGATCGTTCGCAAGCCGCTCCCCAAGGGGTGCCGCTATCTCCCGCACAATCGGTGCAAACGTCTATTCTTCCGCGAGAATCGTTGCCTTTTGTCAACGGTTGCATTTGCACAACGTCAATCCGGTGGCAATAGTTGTTTGGCCAAGCTCCGCCCGCCCCCCGCGCGAGCGTTGCTAGCTGAGATTTCGGCGGCAACCGAGTGCCAACAACTCGGCAGTTCCCGCCTGAACCCCGGGCGGTCGCTCGCCGTAGTTCATACAACGGAAGTCCCTAGTAAGGAGACGGAACCATGAAGAGGATGTCGCTTCTGGCCATCTTGGCCATCTCGCTTGGTGCCAACGGCTGCAGTTGCTGCCGAGGCTGGTCCACCCCGCAACCGCTGGTTGCCGCCCCGGCTTGCCCGCCGCCAGCGGTCACCCAGACTTACTACCCGTCGTGCCCGCCCGCGGCGACGTGCAGTCCGTGCAACACGGCCCCTGTTACCTACGGGAACTACGCTCCGTACTGAGCCGCTGGCTGGCATAACCCGAGCGATCCCTGAAGAGACGGCAAGCGCGCCAGCGCGCGCAGCCACCGCCGGCATCCGTCCCTTCAGGCCGGGAAAGTCCACGCACCTGCTTGCAGAGGATTACGCAGCACGTCTTCGAGGGATATTGGGTGCCCTGTCAGGTGATTCCATGACGGAGGATTGGTAATCGCTCAGTTGCCCAAAGGAGCGGCGAAGTTGTGATCGACTATCTGCCAACATCGACAGAATGCTCATCAGCACCATTTCCCCCTGAACGCGCTTGTTGCAGTAATCGTGGATGAGTTGCTCCTTGAGCTTGAGCAATCGATTGTCGAGATAGCTGGCGAATTCCTTCGGCGTTGAGGGTGCCTCGCTGTCTTGCCGTTGCCCGGAAGCCAACAGATCCACGTAGCGGATTTCTTCGAGGTACTCCTGGGGGCGTCGTGCGCGATGCCGACGCAGGAATCCATATAAAGTCAGGACACCGGCGCTAAACGCGCCAAAGATGCTCAGTGCCTTGCCTGCCAGATCAAAAAGCTTACCCGTGATAAGTGGTTTATTGCGCTCGAAGTACGCCACCGATGCGGCGTGGGGGGCGTAGGGCGAGAGCATCTCATGCGGACCGCGTGGGGGAATCCGCCGAGAAAAGTCCCCTTCAAACAAGCACTGCATCATCCGCGAGACCACTGCCGGCGGCAAATCGGCGCGGGAGACTACCAGCGTTCGCATCCCGATGGATTGGCAATCGGCGATGGGAATGGGGAACTTACCGAAGTACGTGGCAGCGGGAATGGCGGCCTTTTCAATATACAACCGCTCAATTCCCTTGCCTTTCAAACTGGCCGACTGGAGATTGTCCATCAAGTAAGCATTTGCATACGTGAGTGGAAGCAGTCGGTACTCATTCGTGTCGAGTAATGTCTGCGTTATTCGCGATGGCAGCGATGCGACTACCCCGATGAGATCGGGGAGTTCCCGCAATTTTTCCTGTCGTGATTCGCCGGTCAAATGTTGGGCCTGCTCGGCCCGTTGGATCAATTCCTTATTGTTCATCGTGACAGAAGTGTAGTAGGAGCGACCCAAGCCATCCGTCGGAGTTGCTCGCAAGAAATCGAGCAGATCGGCGACAAGCAATTGCTCACAGGTTCCGACTTCGCCTGAGCAAAATCGTTTACCCTTCAGTGCGTCAACCAAAGGGAGACCGCTGTCCGCAAATTCCTGACGCACCAGGATGTGGAGCGGCTCGACATTCAATCCCGCCAAGACACGAATGTCATTACTGTTCTCGAATGGAAGTCCGGACGACACCAGGGCCATGTCGACTTTTCCGTCAATGACCTGCTGGATCGAGTCCTGGAAGCTTTTCGTTTCGACCACTTCGGCATCCACCCCAAGCGAGCGAGCCTCCTCCGCCAAATAGCAGGCAATTTCAAACCGGCGAGTTAACGCTTCTCCGGCAGCAAACTTAATCTGGATGTTGGAGTCTGGCCGCAGGGCCGCGAGCGATGCATAGAGGCCCCAGGCCAGGCAGCAGCAGGCCACCAGCAGCAAGGCGTAGGCGTGCAAGCGAGTTCCCTTGGCATGTTGAAAAAGTTGCGACATGATTTGCACGGGAGACGTAGAGGTTGAGATTGCTGTCCCTGACGAGGATTGGCCTCGTGACTTCGGCGGACTATTAGCAAATCAACCCTAGCGCGTCGACCTCAACTTCACCGAGTCGGTTATTCGGGCAAAAAATCGCCTGGACGGCCGGAAGAGTGCTGTAGGCCCCATTCGCTGAGCAGCGTAAGGTGTTGCCAGCGGCGCTACTGTCCGTGGCATAGCCCCCAAGTTCTCGGCGCTCGCGTCTACTTCTTCTTCCCTTCTTCCTCGCCCGTCTCGAGGACCGCCAGGAAGGCCTTCTGCGGAATATCCACCTGGCCGATCGACTTCATCCGCTTCTTGCCTTCCTTTTGTTTCTCCCAGAGTTTGCGCTTGCGGGTGATGTCGCCGCCGTAGCACTTGGCCGTGACGTTCTTCCGCATCGCGCTGATGGTCTCGCGGGCAATGATCCGACTGCCGATCGCCGCTTGCAACGGCACCTCGAACATGTGCCGCGGGATTTCCTTTTTGAGTTTCTTGATGACGGCCCGGCCGCGCACATCCGCGTCGCGCCGGTCGCAGACAATCGACAGCGCATCGATCCGGTCGTTCTTCACCAGAATATCGAGCCGCACTAAATCGGCGGGCCGGTAGCCCAACAATTCGTAATCCATCGTGCCATAGCCGCGCGTGGCGCTCTTGAGCTTGTCGTGCATGTCGTAAATCACATCGGCGAGCGCCAAGTCGTACGTCAGCATCGCGCGGGTTGGCGAGAGGTACTCGGTGCGCACGTACTCTCCGCGACGATCTGAGCAGAGCTTCATGATGGGGCCGATGTATTCCGTCGGCAGTACGAAATTCACGCGAACGATCGGCTGGCGGAATTCCTCGATCTCGCCTTGTTCGGGCACTTTTTGCGGCGTATGGACCTCGAGTTGCTCGCCCTGAATGGTCGTAATCTCGTAGGTTACGTTGGGGGCCGTCTGCACGAGATCGATGTTCGAGTCCTGTTCCAGCCGCTGTTGCACGATCTCCATGTGCAGTAAGCCCAAAAAGCCGCAGCGGAAGCCGAAGCCCAGCGCGTCACTGGTTTCCGGCTCGAATTCAAAACTGGGGTCGTTGATCGAGAGCTTGTCAAGCGCGTCGCGTAGTTGTTCAAAGTCCTGCCCATCCGACGGATACAAGCCGCAGAACACCATTCGCTTCGGCTCGTGATAGCCAGGCAGCTCCGGCGCCGGTTCGCCCTCGGCCACGGTAATCGTGTCGCCAATATGAATGTTGCCAAGCGATTTGATATTGCAGATGAGATAACCAACTTGCCCCGCCGACAACTTCTCGCGGCCCACTCGCTGCGGCGTGAACTGCCCCAACTCCACCACTTCGTGCATTGTGCCCGCCTGCAGGAACCGGATGCGTTGCCCCTTTTGCACCGCCCCCTGCATGACCCGCACGTAGGTCACCGCGCCGCGGAACTCGTCATACACCGAGTCGAACACCATCGCCTGCAGCACGCCCCGCGGATCGCCCGTCGGCGGCGGAACGCGTTCGATCACCGCGGATAGCACCTGTTCGCAGTTCAGCCCCGTCTTCGCGCTGCAGCCGATTACTTCGTCCCGGTGGATCGCCAGCGTGTGCTCCATTTCCTCGTACACCTCGCCGACGCGGGCGTGGGTGAGATCGATCTTGTTAATCACGGGAACAATCGCGAGGTCGTGCTCCAGCGC
>JAKEGR010000327.1 GCA_022615465.1 Planctomycetota bacterium
CTGGCCGGTGACTCCGCCCAAGGCCAGCATGTTTTGCTGGGTGCCGATCCCCGATCCATGGCGTACGCGGATGAGCACGATGGACTTCGGCATGATGCTGCTCGAAAAAGGCAACGTTGCAGTCAGCCCGGGCAGCGGCTTCGGCCCGGCCGGCGAAGGCTTCTTGCGGATGTCGCTGGTGGAAAACGAAGCCCGACTGCGACAGGCGGTGAGGCAGATCAAGAACTGCCTGCGGGATGAAGAAGCATTGCGTGCGGGTGATCCGTCCAGTACTGCACCGCGACATCCCGTGGAGCTATAATATCATTACCCCCACACCCCCCACCCCAACGAGCCGAAACATGCCAGATACCCTCCGCGCCATCTACCGCAACGGCATGTTTGTGCCTGTTGTTCCCTGCAACTTGCCAGAAAATACGCCTGTGGAAGTGCTTGTAAGAGGGGCACCGCTAATTCAATCGCCATTAGAGCCAAACCCCGTCAAGCAGAAGAAAGTCATGCGCGAGTTGATCGTGCGGATGCAAAGTAACCCGATCCCTGCAGACGCCCCACGATTTACTCGCGATGAACTGCATGAACGCCGTTGATACCAACATTCTGATCTACATCCATGATCCGCGAGATCTAAGAAAGCAAGACATCGCGAGCGATCTCGTCGTGAATCTTGCCGACGGCGTTCTACTTTGGCAGGTTGCATGTGAGTACCTTGCGGCGAGCCGTAAATTGGTTCCCTTCGGATACGATTTTGGTCGCGCAAGCGATGATATTCGCAAACTGATAACCCAATGGAGCATGGTGCTTCCTTCGCGCCCGGTAATGGACCGTGCATTCTTGCTCCTGGACCGCTACTCTCTTGCATTTTGGGATGCCCTGCTTATTGCCGCATGCATCGAGGCCGGTGTTCACGCGTTCTATTCCGAAGACCTCGGCGGCCGCAATGAGATTGATGGCTTAAGAATCATCAATCCATTCCCCTGGGCAAAATAGTCGGTGTCGCACGGCACCTCAGAATTTTTTGGAAGGAGTCTCTTGACGCGGCCGCTGACAACTGTTATAGTGCTGTAATCAGTTGCTTTCTTTCGGGCTTTTCCAGCATGTTTCTACGCATTGAAAAAGGCTCGGCCGTTCCGATCTCGCGGCAGATCGCCAATCAGATTGCCACGCTCTGCGCCTCCGGCGGCGTCCGGCCGGGCGAGCGGTTGCCTTCGGTGCGTGAGTTGGCCCGCGAGTTGGCCGTCAATCAAAACACGGTGCTCCGCGTCTACGAGCGGCTGTGCGGCGAGGGCCTGCTCGAAATGCGGCATGGCCAGGGGACGTTTGTCGCCGCGCGGACCAAACGCGGCCAACTGGCGATCCATCGCGAGCGGCTGGTCGACGAACTGCGGCAAATCGCCCGACAGGCCGTCGGTCTCGGTCTGTCCGCCGACGAACTGCATGAACTAGTGGCCGAGGCACTGGAAGGCGTCGAAGTTGCTCATCCTGTGGCTGCGAATGAGGATCCCGCGTCATGAACGAACCGGTGATTGAACTTCAGTCCGTGTACAAATCGTTTCGCCGAACCGACGTGCTCCGCGGCATGACGCTGCAAGTAGCCCGCGGAAAGACGTTTGCGTTTCTCGGCCGCAACGCCAGCGGCAAGACCACGACAATTCGGATGCTGCTCGGCCTGTTGAAACGCGATGCTGGGGAAATCCGTGTGCTTGGTTTCGACCCACAGCGCAAGCCACTGGAGATCCGCCGCCGCGTCGGCTACCTGGCCGAGGACCAGACGATGTACGGCTGGATGCGAGTGGAGGAAATCGTGCGGTTCGTCGCGCCATTCTACCCGACATGGGACCACAACCTGGCGTGGAAGTACCTGCGGGATTTTGAATTGCCGCTGCGGACGCGAATCAAGCACTTGTCCAAGGGCCAGAATGTGCGGCTGGGCCTGGTCCTCGCGCTCGCGCACCGGCCGGAACTGGTGATTCTCGACGATCCCGCCCTCGGTCTCGACCCGATCATGCGGAAACAATTCAACCGCGACCTGATCACCCATCTGCAAGGCGAAGGCCGCACCGTGTTTTACAGTTCGCACCTCCTGTACGAAGTGGAGCCGGTGGCCGACGAAGTGGCGATTCTCGATGGAGGCCGGATCGTTCGGCAGGCCGAAACGGAATCGCTCCGCCGCGACGTGAAGCAGATCATCCTCGGACGCGAGGCACTGGCCGCTATCCGTGGTCAATTGTCGATCCTCGATGAGCGTACCGACGCCGACCGCATGGCCGTTACGCTCGAGCGCGCCGATCGCGCAGTCGAGCTGCTCGGCCGGGAAGGCATCGAACACCGCGTGGTCGACTTGAACCTGGATGAGATATTCGAGGCATATGTAGTCGGTTGCCGCGTCGATGAAACGTCGTCCGCGAAGCGGCAAGCGGAGATTCAGCCCGTAGAGTAGGTTCCAACATGCATAGCATCTGGCACAGTCTGGCCTGGAAAGAATGGCATGAGCATAAGTGGAAGCTCGCGTCGCTCGCGGCCGTTCTTTGCAGCATTGCCGCGATGGTCATGTGGACGTGTGACCGCGGGACGCTGTCCGGCAGTCAATTCGTGCTGGCCATGAACTTCTTGCTGGCCATGGTCATCGTACCGTTGGCGGTGTTTGTGGGGTTGGGAACCGCCACCAGCGAGCGGTCGCGCGGCACGCTCCCCTTTCTGCAAGCACTGCCGGTGCCTATGTGGCGTGTGGCCTTGCACAAATTGGCTTTTGGGCTGATCGCGATCGTTGTGCCAGCCATGTTGTGCGTCGCCCTCATATACGTCTGGTACCTCGGCCTTCGTTATCTTGAATATTTTGTCACTGCGAAGATGCTCGGTCCGCGTTCGTTCAGCTTTGGCCTCGACAACTGGTTTGTCGATGGTGCGTTGATGGTCACGTTCGTTGGCGCGAGTTTCTTTATCTGGACCATCGCAGCCGGAGTCAACCGCAGGGATGAGGTAAGCGCCGGAGCGGTAGCCCTTGCGGTGATGGTAGGTTGGTTCCTGCTGTTGTGGCTTGCGTTGTTTTGGATATTGCATTGGCTTGGCCATCCGAATAGAGCCGGGGAATGGCTGGCGACTGTGGGATTGTCGACCGCGCCCGGTGGATTGGCAATACGGTTTGATCCGAACGAAAGATGGAGGCATTACCGACTCGTTGGCCTGATTTCGGCCGCAATCTCGCATGCTGCCTTGGCCACTTGGTACGTTCGACGATTCGGAAAGATCGCCGACCGAAAAATCTGGTCGCCGCAAGTCGCAGCCTCGGATGGTTCCCTGCCCGATTGGATTCCGCCGCCACGACGCTCGCCGCTGGCCGCGATCTCCTGGAAGCAATTCCGCGAAAGCGGGCCGATCGCACTCGGCGGGTTAGCGAGCATCGTCGGGGTGGTCGTCTGGCGCATTGTGGGGAACCCAGGAATTGTTTTCGAACTGCGAGACAACTACGCCGGCGTGCCAATTCTCCTCGGGTACATGATCGCGCTAGTTGTCGGCATCGGCGTTTTCTTGTACGACGTCGGCCCTGGGCTCAATACGTTCTGGCGATCGCGCCCCATCAATCCAAACGTATGGTTCTGGACAAAGTTTCTCAGCGGTTTGGCAATTGTGATGGCAACGATCTACGTGCCGATTTTGATCATTGCCTTGCTCAGGGGAATTAACCGCCCCTTTAGGGATCTGGACGCGTCCTTCGTGGCCATGCACATGGCATTGCACATCGCAATCTTCGCCGCCGCGGTGATGACGACCTGCCTCGTGCGGCACGCGGTGTATGCAGCCATCCTCAGTGTGGCCATCGTCTATCTCGGCTATGTCGCCACCGCAATGGCTCTTGCACTTAACCGAGTGTTACACGGCGACGCGGGATTAGAGTACTTTAGCTCCGTTTACGACAAAATTACGCCGCTTCAGTTCGCCGCTGGCTTATTGGGCAGTTTTGTCATCAGCACGCTCATCGCCTGGCTGGCCGTGCGGTACGACTGGGGGCGGAAGAGTCGGTATTGATGGAGAACGAAGCTTAACGCGGCCTGCGGCCGCAACCAA
>JAKEGR010000328.1 GCA_022615465.1 Planctomycetota bacterium
AAGGTGCAACGTGGAATTTCGATTGCAAGCACCGTTTGAGCCAGCCGGCGATCAGCCAGAGGCAATTCGCGCGCTCGTGGAGGGACTGCGAAGCGGGTGCCGCGAACAAGTGCTGATGGGCGTTACCGGCTCCGGCAAGACGTTCACCATGGCCAACATCATTCAGCAGTTGCAGCGTCCGGCGCTGGTGCTGTCGCACAACAAGACGCTCGCGGTCCAGCTCTACAGCGAATTCAGGGAGTTCTTTCCCTATAATGCGGTGAGCTACTTCGTCAGTTATTACGACTACTACCAGCCGGAAGCTTACATTCCGCAGCGCGACATCTACATCGAGAAAGACGCTTCAATCAACGAGGAAATCGACCGGATGCGGCTGGCGACGACCAGTTCGCTCGTGAGCCGGCAGGACGTGATCGTTGTGGCCAGCGTGTCGTGCATTTATGGCTTGGGCTCGCCGGCCGATTACAAGGCGATGATGGTCGGCGTCGCGGTGGGCGACGTGCTGGATCGCGACGCCATGTTGGCCCGACTGGTCGACATTCAGTACGAACGGAATGACACCGATCCGGCGCGGGGGAAGTTTCGCGTGCGGGGCGATTCGGTTGAAGTCTGGCCGAGCTATGAGGAGTTTGCGTACCGCATCGAGTTCTGGGGCGACGAGATCGAACGGCTGTCGATCATCAACCCCACTTCGGGCGAAGTGGTCGACAAGCTGGAGCAGGTTTACATCTACCCAGCCAAGCACTTCGTGCTGCCCGAAGAACGCATTCACAGCGCGGTCGACGAGATCCGCCAAGAACTGCGAGAACGCCTCGAACTGTTCAAATCTCAAGGCAAGCTGCTGGAGGCCCAGCGGCTCAGCGCGCGGACCCGGTACGATGTCGAGATGATGATGGAGATGGGCTACTGCCCTGGAATTGAGAACTACAGTCGGCCTCTGAGCGGCCGCAAGGCGGGCGAGCCGCCGTACACGCTGTTCGATTTTTTTCCGAAAGACTATCTGCTGTTTGTGGACGAGTCGCACGCAACGGTGCCGCAGGTGGGGGCGATGTTCCACGGCGACCGCAGCCGGAAGGAGACGCTCGTGGAGCACGGTTTCCGGCTGCCGAGCGCGCTCGACAACCGGCCGCTCAAGTTCCCCGAGTGGCAGGAGCGGATCAACCAGGTGGTGTACGTGTCGGCCACCCCGGGGCCCTACGAGTTGGAGCAGACGGGCGGGGAAGTCGTCGAGCAGGTAGTGCGGCCGACGGGATTGTTGGATCCGCAAATCGAGGTCGTGCCGGCTCGCGGGCAGGTGCCGCACCTGTTGCAACAGATCCGCGAGCGTTCCAGCGCGGGGGAACGCGTTCTGGTGACCACGCTCACGAAGCGGTTGGCCGAGGACTTGGCCGCGTACTTCAGCGACGAGGGCGTGCTCTGCAAGTGGCTGCACAGCGACCTGGATGCGTTCGAGCGCGTCGAGTTGTTGCGCGACTTGCGGCAAGGGAAATTCGAGACGCTAGTGGGTGTGAACTTGCTGCGCGAAGGGCTGGATCTTCCCGAAGTGTCGCTGGTGGCGATTCTCGATGCCGACAAGGAGGGCTTTTTGCGGAGCGAAACGTCGCTAATGCAAACGATTGGCCGGGCATCGCGGAACGTAAACGCCAAGGTGATCTTGTATGCGGACAAGGTGACCGACGCCATGCAGCGGACGATCGAGGAGACCGCCCGGCGGCGAGCCTTGCAGGAAGAATACAACCGCGAGCATGGCATCACGCCGGCAACGATCCGCAAGGCGATTTACGCGGGCATCGAATCCGCGGCTGCGGCGCACGCGGAGGCCAATGCCAAGGTGGGACTCACGGACGAAACGCAGTACATCACCGAGGAATATATCGCCGAACTGGAGGCCGAGATGTTCGCGGCAGCGGAAGAAATGGAATTCGAGCGGGCCGCATTGATCCGCGATCGGATCGGCCAATTGCGAGATCAAATCGGCAAGCCGGTGGCAGCGGTGGGCGAGCGAGAATCGCAAAGCCACAAGCGGCATGGCAAGAAAAAGACGGGCGACCCCGCGCAGTGGAAAGGCCGTGTGCCAAGACCCAAGCGGAGCATATGACACCAAAACGGCCATCGCTGCGATGCGCCAAGCAACAGCGCGTGAAATCCGGACTGCCGGAAGTGCGCATCCGCAGCCAGTGCTTCAGTCAGTTCCCGTTCTCGCATCACTTCAAAGGAGATGCAGTCTGTGAGCTCCACGATTTATCGGGTTGGTTGGTGAACAAATCCCATCCTCGACGCCAAGGCGCATCTGCAATCTCAATATCGCCACGGGCCATGATATGATTGATTTATGCAATCACTTTCTCGTGCCAATTGGGTTTAGAGAAGGTATTGGCCGTTTCTAGCAATACAGCCTCGGTCGTCAGCATACTACCACTAATCTTTATAGAGTATCCGCCTTTACCGATGCCGTTGCGACTGTTAGGTTCAAGGCGTCTTCCCTCAAGCTCGTGGGTGTTAGCTGCCTGTTAGCCATGAATTTGACAGACTGCGATAATTTGATCAATCATCGGATTCGTCGGTTGGCATCACAACCGCTTCGACTGAGAGCGATTTGTGTCGCCCTGGCGTTTCAGGCAACACT
>JAKEGR010000329.1 GCA_022615465.1 Planctomycetota bacterium
AGTCCGCCTTTCTGGTTGTCCAGGCCGGCACAACCGCAAGGCTCCAGATAGCCATCCAACTCACCGGTAAACACGAGGGCGACGTCAGGCTTCGGCCAGTCAACAAAAATCGGGCCGTTGGCTTCGATCGGGTCAACCTTTGCGCCCGCACCGCGACGCGGCTCACTCGCCCGGCCGACGAGCGCCGGGAACGCCGTCATGCCGACGACCGCCACCACGGCAACGAGTCGCCATTTCTCTATCCGAAAATTGCTGTTACACATTCGTAGAATTCCGTTCGAGGGTGTAAGTCGTCACCGTGACAAAGTAGGAATGACCAACGTGGTCCTGGGCAAGGAATCGATCTTTGCTTACTCACTGCACAACTCACCGCTCCACGGTAAAGCGGACGCCAAGCACTAATTCCCGGGACGCCGGACGGGTTGTATGGAGGACGATGCGACCTTCTTTTCCTTGGGCCGTCTCGAGGCGCACCATCGGCCTCGTGCCGGGCGGCACTTCGACCGTGACCGGCACGTTGGCTAGCGACTCCTTGAGCTTGTTTGATTCGCCAATGGTCACTTTCAACTCCGGAGGGTCGCAGGAGGCCACTTCAAACCGCACGTCAGAGGCTCCCTCGCCGCGAACCACCATGTTCAGTTTCGCGATCTTGCCGTCGCCGCTCTTCACCTTGCCCAATGCCAGCACGCCCTGCGCCTCGTTCCACCCGTTGCCATGCACGCTGATGTCGCCCACCACGCGACCAACTACCGGTATGTTCAACTCTTCGGCATCCTCAAGATTCGTCCGCAACACGAGCCACTGATTAAAACGGCCGATCGGCAGGCCAGGCTTGGCCAGGATCTCGATGCGCACACCATCCTTCGCTGCCGCATTCGGCAGCGACTCATGCTCCACCGGTTCGATTTTGATGTCGAAGAAATCGCGGGTCTTCGGATCGCTGAGTTGAGGATCGCTGACCACGATTTCATTCTCGTTCATCGCCATCACATAGACGGCGGCCGATTTGCTCCCACCTGCCGTCACTTTGTCGAACACAAACTCCTGCGGAGACACGCCCGATGCCTCCGTAACCGTGCCGTCCACGACCAAGAGCACCTGGGATTGAACCGGATCGTTTGTCTCCACCGTGGCCGTTTGACGGTACGCACCGCCACCACTCTCCGCCTTCCATTCGAGTTGCACCTTGACCGACTCTCCCGGCGGGATCGGGGCGTCTCCCACCGTGCCCAGCGCACACTTGCAGGAAGTGCTCCCGACGCGAAGCGTCAGCGGAGCGTTACCGACGTTCTTGAACACAAACTCGTGTGACTTTTTCGTGCCCCGCTGCATGGTGCCAAAATTGAACGTCGTCTCATCGACCTGAACGCTTGGTGCGTCCGCTGCGATCACGGGCGCGGCTGCCGGGCCGGTCGTCGGCAACGTCACCTCGCTGTCGTTCCAGCGGATATCCAAGTAGGCCAACGCACTCCCCAGAGTGGTGCCAACCAGAGCGGAAATCACAATCACAGGTAGGATTCGCATGGCAAGAAATGGGCACGCCTCGAAATGTGCCTCCAAGCCGTGGTGTCAGCCGATTCAGACCATTCTATCGCGGCGGGAGACCTGCGGCAATTCATCGCCCCCACTCGCTCAACGGGCTGTCAGCCCACGGAACTCACGCACCAGAATGCAGCATTGCCTGGAGCCGATCACGACACCCGGAAAAGTAACGCTGGTAGTCTGCGCGGCGGTAATCGGGGTAGGTCCACTCGAAGGCCTGCCACTGCTTGTGCCGGTAGGCGAGCGTCACCTCGCCATAGATGCCGTCACGCAAATGGATGCGGTGTGCGAAGTCCTTTGTCGATGCCAGCACTAACTTGGCCAGCGTTATGTAGCCAGGATCCAGATTCAGCGGCCGCGGCTCGGCGTGCCTGCCCAGCGAGGCATACTCGACTTCCCAGGAGTTCGTTTGCCGTTTGATGTCGGCCAGAACACCCGGATCGATGCCTTGCTCAAAAGCGAGGAATTGCTTCTTGAGACCCGCGCCCATCGTTGCCTCGTAATAGTCGGTCTCGGTGAAGTCGAATGCCTCGCTCGCCAGGGCAACGGGACCGAAATACGATTCGCACCGCGCCCGCGTCCAAGCGAGCGATTCGGCGTACCGGCTGCTGGCAGCGACCAACAGCAGCACGGATTCAGAGTCGTGGATGTTGCCCATATCAAGAACCGTCATCGCAGCGACAGGAATTCATCGACGGTGAGATCCGCCTCCCGAATGATGGAGCGAAGTGTTCCCCGCTTGACCTCTTTCTCTCGCGGAATCGTAATTCCTTTCGCAGGGCTTTGACGATAGACGAAAATGTGGCTGCCCTTGCCCCTGCCTGGAATCTCCACGAAACCTACTTTCGCCAATGTCTTTTACGATATCAGAGGCTGAAAGAATGGCGAGACGCTTACCCATTGCTCGATCTCTGCCCGGCTAGACGATGCAGACCTGCACGTCTAGCGAATCATTGGGAACTTCCATGCCGACCTGCTGCGCCCCGTCGATCCACGTCTCAATAGCATCGCGGATGTTGGCGATGGCTACCTCACGGGTGTCCCCTTGAGAAATGCAGCCGGGCAAGCTGGGAACCTCGACCACCCAGCCGCCATCCTCATGGTCGGGAAAGAGAATGACTTGACGCATCGGTCGAATTACCTCGCCACGAACCAGATTGAACTGAACTTCCAAATCCATTTTATCCTACCATGACAACCGAAGCGACGGCTACTGGCAGCGACCAACAGCAAAACATGAGCGGGTGGATGAATGTCGCCCATTTCTAATTGCCACAAAGACGCACGAAAAGACACAAAATGAGAACCGTCCAAGTGGGATTCATCTCCTGTTCGCGAC
>JAKEGR010000330.1 GCA_022615465.1 Planctomycetota bacterium
GATTGGGACCGTTTTCTAAGAAGTGTGGCTGTTTGCTGGGTATCAGCTAGCAAGCGGCGTATCGAAAAAGAAGAGAGCTACCATCGGGTCGCAGGGTCCGTTCGCTTCGGGTATCGGCCTTGGGTGACGGCCGACTTGACTTTACGCGGCCGCAATGTTCAAAAAATCGGCAAAGTTTATCAGGCCGATCTGGTCAGTTCATTGATGCCAGTGCTTGAAGTGCTGCACCATTTTCTCAGTGGGGTTGGGTACGGTTTGCACCAGCCGCGCGGAAAGCAAAACGGGCAGCATGTGTTCCTGGGAAGTTTCGCTGTAATTCGCCAGGCGGATTTCTGGGTCTCGTTTTTCGGCGTCGCCAGGGGCGGATTGCCCGAGGCTGGCGATATAACCCACCAAGGCATGGTGGGCCGACTGGGGACCGTGCAGCATGAAGTGGACCCAGGCCCACGAATACCGATAATCGAAGCCAGCCATTTCGGAGAGTTCCTTGCGCTGTTCGAGGTCTTCGAGGGTTTGCACCATTCCCAATCGCATATTCCAACGCAGGCTCTCAAAATGAGGGTGGTCAAAGGCGCGCTGGCTCGGTGGCACCTCGAAATACTCTGCCAGCCCTTCATCAAGCCACAAAGGCACGGTGGACAAGACCGAATGTAGCAAAGCGTGCGTGCATTCATGGCGCAAATCGATGTCCAGTTCGTCGTGGCGGTAGGCGTAGACGCCGGCGTTTCCACCTTCCTTGACGAATAAGGCCCGGCGATACGGCACGTGAGCATAGTGCTGTTTCAGGAACGCACGGTGTTCTGTCTCGTCGGCAAATAATTTGATGTCGATCGGCCGGCGTGCTGGCGGCAAGCCGAGCGTGCGCGTTAATTCTCGCTGCAATTCCGGCAACTCGGCGAACAGAACTTCGTATTCGCCGAGGGGGAACGTCGCCTGGCAAACGAACGGACCGACCTGCCGCGTGTCGACCCACGGTTCTTTAGCGAGAGCAGTGCGCGCGTGCTGCCCACTGATGAACAGCGCTGCGATCATCAGAAGTTGAGGCCGCCTAGTCAAGCCCATCCAGCCGACCTCCTCCCCATTCCGCTGCTCCGGCACGGGGCGAGATTGGAAGACTCGCAGGAAATCGGCTGATCGGCCGCGATGCGAGCCGGGTTATGGCAACACAACTCGAAGGCGTATTCGAGGCTGGTCAACTCGGCAATTCGTTCAAACGCGCAACGCAGGAGCGGTCGGCGCGAGCGTGAGCCGTGGCCGTCGGAGGCGACCAGGTGGACAAGCCGCTCTGAGAGCATCCATTCGGCGAGTTGTTGGCAGTCCGGCCCGAAGGAGCCGAATAGGCTGCTGGCCGTGATCTGCATCAAACAACCGACATCGGCCAACTCGACCGCCAGGCAGGGCTGGCGAAGAATTCCGCCATTGCGTTCCGGATGGGCCAGCACGCCAACCAGTTGGCGGCGCGCGAGATCAGCGAGCAGTGCATCGATGGGTAGATAAAGATCATGCGGCAATTCGATAAGGACGTGGTGGTGGTAGCCTCCAAGTGTTAATGCCTCCTCGCGGACGATGGCGGTAATGATGCTCGGTTCGATCCGCAATTCGCCGCCCGGCAGTACGCGGAGCGGGATGTCGGCAGTAGCCAGCCGCTGCTGGAACTCCTCAACGAGAGGTCGGATGTTGCAGCCTTTGTTTTGGCTGAAGCTGCCGAGTTGGTGGGGTGTTGCGATGATCGTTTGGGTGCCGTCTTGGAAGGCAATTCGAGCCATTGCGATTGCTTCGTCCCAATCGGCCGGCCCGTCGTCGATGCCGGGCAGAATGTGACAATGCACGTCGACAAAAGAAACCATCATAGGTGCGAGATTTCGTTGGAGCGGCCCGATTTGGCGCGTGGGCGCACAGCGACCACGGATTGAAGGTTCGGGCACGCAGGGAGAGCGTTGGTGTGTGGTGAAGAGTCGTTCGTCGGCCGAGCCGGCCATGCAGGAACGCGGGTCCGGCCGCAAGTCGGCATGGTCCGATGAGCGGCGGGAGTATAGCGGCGGCTCCCGATCGGTCAAGGCGGCTACAGAAGCTGGCAATGCAGGCGTTGGCTTCGCGGCAAGGAGGCTCGAACACGCCTCTCACAGGCCCAGCGGCCAGTCGGACAGCAACTCCACGCCGTCCGTTGTCACCAGGTAGTTCTGTTCGATGCGAATTCCACTACGCAGTTCTTCGTGATAGAGGCCCGGTTCGACCGCGATGAAATCTCCTTCGGCAAACGTATCGTTCCAGCGCGGATTGATGTGGGGCCCTTCCTGCGGCGCCAGGCCGACACCATGGCCCAGGTGGTGATCAAAGACCCAGGGTTGATGCCGGTTCAATTGCTCATTTGCTTCGTGGAAAACCTGTCGGCAACTTATGCCCGCTTGAACGGTTCGCTCTACCAGTTGAAACACGGCAGTGCAAGCAGCCCATGCATGCTGCTGCGCGCTACTGGGTTGATGGTCGACAGCGATGGTTCGGGCATTGTCGGAATGGTAGCCGCGAAAGCCCACGCCCAGGTCGAGGATAAAGAGTTCGCCGGCCTGAACCACACGGTCGCGAGGCGCTCCACCGCGCGATGCTGAACGGAAATCCTGGCCGAAATAGGTTGGCGGCTCGCCGAGTGTTCGGACTGCCACTGCAACCAGTTCCGAGTAGACATCGAGTTCGTTGACGCCCGGCTCAACGATCTGTCGGGCGCGCTCGTACATAGCCTGGTTCGCCTCATTGGCTCGCCGCATCAAGGCTAACTCGTCAGAGTCTTTACACCGCCGGAGTTCGGCGACGATCGAGTCGATGTCGACCATGGCCGTATTCCACGCCAGCAAATGATACGGTCCAAATGAGGAGAATTCGCAAGCGATGCGTTTTGGCGTCGTCTTGATCCTTGATTGCAGCACCACGGAACTGGCGGCGTGCTGGTCGTAACGCGTCGTGGAATGCCACTTGGCTTCATAACCGAGGAGTTCGTCGACTGCGAAGGTCTCGCCGAGCTGTCTTTCGGGCAAGATCAGCATCATGTGCCCATCAGCCGCGAGCACAGCCAAGGGTTCAAACGGGGACTGGACGAAGGCCCCGGTGAGCCACTGGACCGATTCGCGTCGGGAGAGCAACGCGCAGTCTACGCCAAGTGGCTCGATCGTGTTCCAGAGCCGCTGTTGACGACCGCGACAGGCTTCGATATCGACGATAGGGTTCGGCACGGGCAGTTTGTTGAATGTGAGCTGTTTGGTGAGCTTGGCAAGTTGCAGACAGGCTACGGGGTGGGCGACGACTCTACAAGCGATGGAGCATGGCGGGTTCTCAGGCCAAATGCCTCAACGAGCAGAATAACCTTGCTGAGCCGTTGGAATCATCTCAAATCGAGACAGAAATCCCGTTTTGGGACAACTTTATCCAGAGCTTTTGCGCACGCTAGCTTCCGGGCATCCCAAATAAATCCAGGAATTCACCGAGGATTCCACGCATTGGAATGGCCGGCCGAGGCTGTCATTTGTGCCATGTAATCGCTTGGAACACAAATTGCATATGAATGTAATAATCGCATCACGCGATTGCAATTGTCCAGTTTTGGGCAATCACGCGGTTCGAGCAAGAACAAGGAGTCGGTACCATGCTAGTGCTCAGTAGAAAGGTTGGCGAAAGGATTTGCGTTGGGGATGACATCACGGTGGAGGTCCGGCGGATTGCTGGCAACCGCGTGGCGCTGGCATTGAACGCACCTCGCCACGTTCGGATTCTCCGGGGCGAGTTGGAGCGTGCGGCACATGAATTCGAGATGGGTATCGAGAAGCAAGTGGGTGGCAGAGACGACGAAGCCGTGGAGTATGCGATTGCGTTGGGTCGGAGCGATGGGATGGACGAGTTGTGGAATCGCGATTACGCGATTTAGCTAGCAGTTGGAACAAGCCCAGACGTGGACCGAATTGGCGGCTCCACAACCAAGACAAACACGGAGCAAGCCTTACCCCGAAGAACCACCTTGCTCCGTCGTCATGCAGATCGCCAACCGCTGAGGCCTGAGCCACAGTGCGTTGGCGATTTGCTTTTCTTTGAGATTCACTTGCAGGCCAGTTCTAACTGCTGGCGATGCTGTCACTGGCTGTTTGCATCCAAGAAGGCCGTGCGAAGCCAGGATGGACAAAC
>JAKEGR010000331.1 GCA_022615465.1 Planctomycetota bacterium
AAATACGACCTCCGCGTTTGGCCAAGGCTTACGCGGTTGCTTCACCAGCGGAAAATCGATGCCATCGTGACCGTGGGCGCCGGCGACAAGATGTTTTGGGGAAGGCTGGCAGCGCGGCGAGCCGGTGTGCCGGTGATCCTCGCGGCGTTGCACAGTACAGGCTGGCCCGACGGCATTAGTCGGCTGAATCGCCTGTTGACTCCGATTACCGACGCGTTCATCGCCGTGGCCCCATCGCACGGACGATTTCTCATCGAACAGGAACACCTGCCCGCCGCCAAAGTAGCCGTCATCCCAAACGGCGTCGACACGAATCGCTTCGCCCCGATGCCTGATATCGCGACCGTGCGACGTCAGTTGAACATCACGCCGAACGCGCCGGTCATCGCCATCGTTGCGGCACTTCGACCGGAAAAAAATCATGAGCTGTTCTTGAGTATGGCCCGCCGCGTCACAGAGCAACTCCGCGATGCGCGATTCTTGATTATTGGCGACGGGCCGCGCCGCGAATTGCTGGAACAGCGCGCTGGGGAACTTGGCATCGCCCAACGGGTGCTGTTTCTTGGCTCGCGGGACGACGTACCACAACTGCTTGCCGCTAGCGACGTATTCGCACTGACATCGCACAACGAGGCCAATCCGGTCTCGATTTTGGAGGCGATGAGTGTCGGACGTCCCGTCGTGGCTACCAACGTGGGTTCGATTCATGAGGCGGTAGATCAAGGCCGGACCGGTTATCTGGTGCCACCGGGAGATGCAAGGCAATTGGCCCGCCGGGTCATCGAATTGCTTGAAGACCCGGTGCGCTCGCGCGAAATGGGGGCGGCCGCACGGCAGAAAGTTGTCCAGTGCTGGTCGATCGATGTGATGATCCAAGGCTACCAGCGGCTCATCGAGTCGGTGTACGCAAAAAAGACGAAACAAAGCCCCTCGTCGGCAGTCGTTTCTCAGACGGACGCGACCTGAACCATTTTTCAGGTTCTAACCCCCTATTGCGGGGAGCCGGTCGCCGATTGACAATCAAGTTCTAACGATTATCCACCAACGATGCGCGACTTCTCCCCATGATTACGGAGATGGTTCTCACCTTGCTGGCCCGCTTCCTGAGCGGTGCAAGTGTCCGCTGGGTCGACTGTCAGCCTGACACCTGCCAGCGGGTCTATTTTGCCAACCACACCAGCCATTTGGATCCGATCCTGGTGTGGTCCGCCCTGCCTTACGAGGTGCGGCAACTCACGCGGCCCGTGGCGGCCAAGGACTATTGGGAGCGCGGCGCGATTCGCCGTTACATGGCCCGGACATACAACGCCCTGCTGGTTGACCGCAAGGAGATCAAGGTCCACCAAAGTCCGGTCGACCTCATGCTGCGCGAGATCGGCTCGACTCATTCGCTGATCATTTTCCCCGAGGGTGGCCGCTCGACAGGCGAGCAGGTGGGCGAATTCAAGAGCGGGCTGTATTATCTGAGCAAGAAACGTCCCGACCTGGAACTCGTGCCGGTGCATATCGACAATATGAATCGCGTCCTGCCGCGTGGTGAGTTCTTGCCAGTGCCGCTCTTGTCGTGCGTCACGTTTGGCCCTCCGCTGTGGCTTGAAGCGGGCGAATCGAAGCAAGACTTCCTAGCCCGGGCTCGCAGCGCAGTCCAACGGCTCAAAGAGGTGGAATAAACAATGGCCAATAAGGATTTTGCTCTGGCGGCAGTTGTAGTGGGGCTGCTCATCACGGCGACAGTCGTCGGGCAGGTCGTCAAACGCCAGCCGCATCTGGGCCTCAACGCCGCCGCGATCGGTACTTTCAACCGCCGCGTGCGGGCTTGGTGGATCATTTGCGCGCTCCTGGCGATCGCATTCGTCAGCCCGGGTCTCACCGTGGCCTTGTTCGGCGTCATGAGCTTCTGGGCGCTGCGCGAGTTCATCACGCTGACGCCCACGCGGCTGGGCGATCACCGCGCTTTGTTCTGGGTGTTTTTCTTCTTCACCCCGCTGCAATTCGTTCTGGTGGCTTGGAACAATTATTCACTCTTCAGTATTTTGATTCCGGTTTATGCCTTCCTGTTCATCCCGGCGCGGATCGCGCTCGCGGGCGATTACAAGCGATTTCTCGAACGCATCGCGAAGATTCAATCCGGCTTGTTGATTTGCGTGTACTGCTTGAGCTTCGCCCCGGCACTGCTCCACATGCCGCAGGTGGAGGAAGCCAGCCGTCCTCGGCTGATGTTCTTTTTCGTGGCGATGACGCTTCTCTCCGAGGCTTTTCAATTCGTGTGGAGCCAACTCTACGGTCGCCACGTCATTGCGCCGACCATTAACGCAACACGCACGTGGGAGGGACTCGTGGGCGGGTCGGCGAGCACCTCGCTGGCTGGCATTCTGCTGTACTGGGCCACGCCGTTTACACGATGGGAAGCCGCATTCATGTCGATGGTGATCGCGGTGATGGGTTTTGCCGGGTCGATGACCATGTCGGCCATCAAACGCGACCGCGGGGTGCGCGATTATGGCACACTTGTCGAAGGGCACGGCGGCGTACTCGACCGCATCGACGCGATCTGCTTTGCTGCACCCGTTTTCTACCACATCACGCGGCACTTATTCGCGATCGGCTAATCGAGAGGATACGGGGTTTGGGAGGGCGAGACCGACCACCGCGCCGCGGCGGTTTCCTCCGAGCCGAGTAGCTGGAATCACGTTCCAACTGGTCAGCCCCGTTTGTCCAAGCCGCACTTCGCGAAGCGGTGGGGGGATACCGGGAGGTT
>JAKEGR010000052.1 GCA_022615465.1 Planctomycetota bacterium
AAAAACCGGCAAAGTCCAGGAAATCATTCAGATGTGCCAAAAGGCCGAGTTCGATACGTTTGCCCTCCGCGGTAAACAGAGTGACAAGTCAACGCTGTTAGAACCTTAGCAACAGCCATTCGAAACGCAAGATCATGAGAATCCGTCACCACGCTCGCGACGAGAAGATCGAGTTGCAGATGACGCCCATGATCGACATTGTCTTCCTGCTCAACATCTTCTTCTTGTTCACCTTCAAAATTGTGCTCCCAGAGGGCGACTTCAATATCCGCATGCCTTCGGCCGCGGCCGCCCGCGCGGTGGAGCCAAGCGAGTCCCTGCCATTGACGCTGGCGATGAAAGCCGGCCCAAATGGCGAACTGGCCGACTTGCAATTGGCCGGCCGGTCGTTCGGGAACAGCCGTGATACGTTTGCCCGGCTTCATCAGCACATTCGCTCGCTCGTGGACGATTCTGGCGGCCCCGGCACGGCAAACGATCAGGAAATCGAGCTGGATTGCGACTATGACCTGCACTACGACTATGTCGTGCGGGCCATTACAGCCATCACGGGCTACATCGAAAACGGTCAACCGCACAGACTTATCGATCGCATCAAATTCACGCCGCCGGAGCGGCGCTAGCGCTCTGTCAGCCTTGATTGGATGAATGGGTGCCACTGCTGGCTTGTCCAGCAGTGCCAGCGCACGGGTGGACAAACCACCCATGCCACCCAGCGGTTCACGGTTGACAGAGCACTAGTACCCGCCAAACCGTCGGCCCCCAATTAGCGTTACGCCCGCGGGTGAAACGTGTCGTGAACCTTTTTCAACCGGGAAAGGTCCACGTGCGTGTAGATTTGCGTTGTGGCAATGCTGGCGTGGCCCAGCATCTCTTGCACTTGCCGCAAGTCGGCCCCACCCGCCAGCAAGTGCGTCGCGAAGCTGTGCCGCAGGGAGTGCGGGCTTAATTCCGCGGGACAGCCGAGTTGGTTGGCATAGAGCTTGATCAATTCCCAAATCCGCTCGCGTCGCAAGCGGACGCCGCGTGATGAAAGCAACACGAATTGAGCCAGTTCTCCGCCGCGTTCGGCCAGTTTCGGGCGCTCGTACTGGAGATACGCCTCCACGGCTTCGATGGCTCGCCGGCCCAACGGCACGACCCGCTGCTTGTCACCTTTGCCGTGGCACAAACAATAGCGATCATCAAGATGAAGGTCTCGCGGTCGCAATAACGACAGTTCCGACACGCGGCAGCCGGTGGCATACAGCATTTCGAGCATGGCTCGATCGCGACGCCACCATGGTCGCGGTGGCTTGGGTGTGGCAAGCAGCGAGTCGACCTCGACCGCCGAGAGCACCGTCGGCACACGCTGCCACAACTTCTGCGTGCCGAGCAAATCGGCTTGGTTGTTGGAAACAACCCCTTCAAGCTGAAGGTACCGAAAAAACACTTTGAGCGAGACAACGTGCCGGCTTATCGAGGCGGGCGCTAGTTGCTGTTCGGTCAGCCACGCCGGGTAACCTGACAAGTCGGAAATCGATAGCCCTTCGATCCGGCGTCCGTTCAGCCACGCAAAAAACCGGCGGAGATCGCGCTCGTAAGCAACAACGGTGTTCTCCGCCATATGGCATTCGGTACGCAAGTACCGAACAAATGCTTCGCGCCAACGGGATGCGTTCTCCGCGGACGCCGCACGGCGGGGCCTGATCTGTTTGCGACTGATCGCCATGGCCGGGAAGCAGGTCTTTCCGAAGGGGGGCCGCCATTTCTTGTCAAGCTGAGACGCCTTGGGGCAAGCTGTCATAATTCTTTATCGACAATTTCGCTCCGTCGGTGCCGCTCCAGTCATCGGGCTTCCCAGGTTTGCCCTGGCAGAACATGGCGGGCGTTGGGTATGCTATCGCCGCAAGGATTACGACGTTTGGGTGAACTTGCGCGACTGACGTGACATGCAACAAGTTGTCTTTGACGAGCCGTACGAATTCGTGCCACCTGCCTACTCGGACTGGTGGCCCGCGATTCTCCGCCCCTACCTCCGTCGCCACCTCCGCAAAGCTCACGGCGTTCATTCGGTCGAATGCCGCCAAGTGGAGCGATTGCGGGCGTCGCTGGCCGCCGGCCGCAGCATCGTCCTTACGCCCAATCACTGCCGCTTTGCTGATCCGATGGTACTCGGCGTGCTCGCCCAGCAAGCAGATTGCCACTTATTTGCGATGGGTAGTTGGCATCTCTTCAAACAGGGCTGGTACCAGCGGACCATGATTCGCCTGATGGGCGCTTTCAGCCTGCTTCGCGAAGGCAACGATCGCCAGGCGATCGATACCGCGATTGACATCGTCGTGAGCCGCAAGCGACCCCTCGTCATGTTTCCCGAAGGCGCTCTTACGCGCCACAATGACATTGTCGAAGAGATGATGGACGGCCCATCATTCATCGCCCGTCAGGCGGCCAAGCGATTGAGAAAAAGCGGCCAGGCCGGTGAAGTGGTGATCCACCCGGTGGCCATTCGTTACGCATTCCAAGGCGACCTCGAGGCGACTCTGACTCCTGTTATTGACGAGTTCGAGGCCCGTTTTTCCTGGCAGCCTCAGAGACATCTTTCCCTCGTTGAACGCATTGGAAAAATTGGCAATGCGCTGCTCGCGCTCAAAGAGGTGGAATACCTTGGCACGGCTCGGGCCGGCAATTTGCACGAACGAACCGAGTTGTTGGTCCAAGAACTTCTCGCCGGCCTGGAGTCGAAGTGGCAGATCAAGGACACATCGGGCAGCGTGATTGCCCGAGTGAAACGGCTCCGCACAGCACTTCTGGCCGAGATGATCGCCGGCCGCGTAACGCCCGACGAGCGAGCGGAGCGTTGGCGCGATCTGGCTGCCTGTTATTACGCCCAGCAACTCTCCCACTATCCGCGCGATTACGTGCAACCAAACAACAATTTTCCCGAGCATGTTGTTGAGACGGTCGAGCGATTCGAAGAGGACTTTACCGGCCGGTTGGGAATACATGGGCCGTTTCACTCGGTAATCCAGGTAGGTGAAGCAATCCCTGTGGGCACACATCGTGACCGTAACGCCGGTGCCGACCCCATCATGGCGGAGGTCAAACGGCAGCTTCAGTCGATGATTGACGGCATGGCTGCCGAGCGGACGCCTGTTTGATGGCTTCCCGCCCTGTGATGTGACGGCGGTAAGCTCCTGGGAAGTCCCAGTGTGCTATCTTTTCTAGACTCGGGATATGTGTTGCATCCTGCTTCCGATACTCCGCACGCGGCATTAGAATACAGACAGCGAGAACCTTGGAACGTGGCCATCAACCCGAGGGATTCCAAATACCATGCCCAACGTCGTGCCGCTCCATGAACTGACCGACGGCCAAGTGGCCGATTTCTTCGCATTGCTTTCTGAAAAGCAGGAGCTAACAACACGGGATGGGAAGCCCTACTTCCGTGTTGCGTTTCGCGATGCCCGGCGACACGTCGGTTTTCCGATTTGGAGCGACTCGCCGCTAGCCGAACCCTGCCGCAACGATTGGGCGCCAGGGCGGTTCTACAAGCTGCGAGCGACTTTGCGGAATTCCAATTTTGGCCCCCAACTCGAAATCATGAAAATCCGTCCGGTCGAGGACAGTGACGCGACCGATGGATTCGATCCGCTGATGTGCCAGCCGGTGTCGCAGTTTGAGCCGACGGAGATGTTTGCCGAGTTGATGAACATCGTCGAATCAAAAATTGCTGACATGGCGTTGCGCGAGTTGGTTGCCGACATTCTCGAACAGCATCGCCAGGAACTGCTCAGTCTGCCCGCGGCCAAACGCAATCATCATGCCTTTATTGGCGGCTACCTGGAGCACGTGCTCAGCGTTACCCGCACCTGCTGCTACCTGGCGGACAAGTACACTGAGCACTACGCGGGTCTGCGGTCGATGATCAGCAAAGACCTGGTCATCGCCGGTGGCGTGCTGCACGATATTGGCAAGCTCCGCGAACTGTCGGTCGGTCCGGCGGGGGCCGATTACACGGCGGCCGGCTGCCTGATCGGGCATGTGCTGCAAGGCCGCGATATCGTCCGCGAAGCCGCCGCGGGTCGCGCTATCGACCCCGAAACGTTGCTGCGGCTTGAACACGTCATCGTCGCCCACCAGCGACTCCCCGAGTGGGGCGCTCCCAAGCCGCCCATGACGCCCGAAGCGCTCATTGTCCACTTCGCCGATGATCTCGACGCAAAGCTGCAAATGATGATTGGCACGCTCGAGGAAGATACAACCGAAGGCCCGGTCACTTCCAAACGGAATCCTCTTGGCCAGCCGGTATACCGTGGTGGCGTGTGAGGCACTCCGTCTTGAGCCAAAGCTGCCTGCTTCCCCCAGCCAACCCCGGCGGCTTGTTCAACGTTTACACAAACCTACCGCTTCGTTGCCTGAACTACCCGCGCATGACCGGCCAGGTCGCGAATGGTCGTGCCCGACTCGAACGAAGAAATGTCGCGGATTAGCTGCTCTACGCTGCCGGCAATCATTGGGCTGATCTCGAGGAGCAGTGCGCCGCCCGCCTTCAGCCGCGTGGCCGCTTGATCGACGAGCGGCGAAATGACGTCCATTCCCCGTTCTCCCGCTTCCAGGGCGATGTGCGGCTCATGCTCGCGAACGTCCACCGGCAATTCGGCCATCTCGGTCGTGGAGACGTACGGTGGGTTGCTGACGATGTAATCGAACCGCGCATCGGCCGCCACCTTGGCAAAGAGATCGCTTTCTACAAACTCGATGCGTTCCGCCACCCCGTGCCGCTCCGCATTGCGACGCGCGACCGCCAAGGCAGCCGGGCTGATGTCGATCGCCACAACGCGCGACTGCCGCAAAAGCTTTGCGCCACAGACCGCCAAAATGCCGCATCCCGTGCCAACGTCCGCGATCTCCAATGACGCCTCCAGCAGCCCGCGCCGCTTGACATGGTCGAGCAGTGCTACCACCAACAGCTCCGTCTCTGGCCGCGGAATCAATACGTCGGGCGTCACCTCGAAATCCATTGCATAGAACTCGCGACGTCCTACGAGATAGGCAACCGGTTCCCCCGCTGCTCGCCGGCGGACTAATTCGCGAAACTTCGCGCGAACTTCTTCGCCGATCTCTTCCCCATAGGCCGCGTACAGGTCGATCCGCCGGCAGCCGCGTGCCGCCGCCAGCATCACTTCCGCATCCAGCCGCGGATTCTCCGCGCCATGCCGCCCGAGATAATCAACCGTCCATGACAACAAGCGACCAATCGTCCAAGGCTCGTCGGTCGTCGTCATGGATCGGTGGTAGGGAGACAGACCGTCGTCAATCCAAGCCGCCCATTTGGTCGCGGAGTTGCTGGCGGTCGTAGTCAATTAATGCGTCCGTCACCGGCTGCACGTTGCCGGCCAGAATCTGATCGAGTTTGTATAACGTCAGACCAATCCGATGGTCCGTCACGCGGTTCTCCGGGAAATTATACGTGCGGATCCGTTGGCTGCGATCGCCGGAGCCGACCAGGCTCTTTCGCTCGGCCGCCCGCTTCTGATGCTCTTGCTGTTGGAAGTGGTCGTAGATGCGGGCCGCCAGTTCACGGAGCGCCTTCGACTTGTTCTTAAGTTGGCTTTTTTCGTCCTGGCACTGCACGACGATGCCAGTTTCAAAGTGTGTCAGCCGCACCGCCGACGCGGTCTTGTTGACGTGCTGGCCGCCCGGGCCGCTCGCACAAAACGTATCCAGCCGGTAGTCCTCGGGCTTGAGATTGACCTCAACTTCCTCCGGCTCTGGCAGAACAGCCACGGTTGCCGCCGAGGTATGAATTCGCCCTTGCTGCTCGGTCTCAGGCACGCGCTGCACCCGGTGCCCACCGCTTTCGTATTGCAGTTCGCGGTAGGTGCCCTCCCCTTCCAAGGCCATCACCACTTCTTTGAAGCCGCCGAGTTCCGTGGGACTATGGCTGAGAACTTCCGTCTTCCACCCCTTCGTGACGGCATAGTGGCGGTACATTTCATATAGATCGCGGGCAAAAAGCGCCGCTTCGTCGCCGCCCGTGCCGGCCCGAATCTCCATGATCACGCGCGAGCGATTCGCATCCTCGCCGCCGATCGTCAACTCCAACAGTTCGTTCCACAATTCCTCGCGGCGCTCGCGAAGTTCCGGCAGTTCCATCTCAGCCAGTTCGCGAATCTCCGCGTCCTCCCCCTCGATCATCTGCTGCGTTTCGTGGATCTGCCCGTTGAGTTGCTTGAATTTTCGATACTTATTCGCCAGCCTGGCCAGTGAGCCGTGTTCCCGTACGACGGCCGTGAGGCGCGCGGGCTTCGCGAGTACCTCCATGTCGACCAACTCCTTTTCGAGTTGTTCGAACCGAGTCAGTTTCTGTTCCAGTAATTCACGCATAGGGGTTTGCCGGTGCTGCAGGAATCATGGGCCGACAGGATACGACTGGCTTTGCCTCGGTTCCGTCTTCCCGGAACAAGAGCCGATGGGAAAGTCGATGGCGCACGGAGTCATGATGCCTGCAAGCATGGCTCGGCCAGATTGTACTTTGCCGCGGGCCTGCAGGCTACTGTGCCCCAGGCAGGAAGCCCTAGAACCTCGCGGACGACAGCCATCACGACCAGTTGCGTCGGCCGTCGGCTCCAATCAATGAACGAGAATAGACAAGTCGGCTACTTTTTTCCGCGTTTGAGGCTGGCGTAACCGGCGGCGGCAAACTTGTTCTTGAATTTCTCGATCCGCCCCGCTGTGTCGATAAACTTCAATTTGCCCGTGTAGAACGGATGGCAAACGTTACAGATATCAACCTTTAGTTCCTTCCGCGTGCTGCGGGTAACGAACTTGTTGCCACAGCCGCAGGTAACTTGCGTCTCAAAGTATTCCGGATGAATGCCGTCCTTCATGGTTCTCAGGCCTTCTAATTGTCGTGGTTTGGGAGCAGGCTTGCCGCCCGGATGGGTGAACCCAAGCCGGGACTGCCTGAACGCCAAATGGCAACTGGTAGAAACTATCTAATGTATCCTTCCGCGTGCCGCACGACAAGGCCTCAATTCCGGGGACACAATACCCAACTATTGACAGGTTGAGATGGAGTGGGTAGTTACTGGGCATGGCGAGGTTGGCGCGGCTGGTTATTCCTGCGTTTGCCGCATCACATCACGCAGCGTGGCAACCGGCGACAACAGACTTTTTTCAACGACGGCGACTAGGAAGCCTATCTGGAGTTGATGGCCGAGTGGTGCCGGGAGGAAGGGGTCGAGATTTGGAGCTATTGCCTGATGCCCAATCACGTCCATCTGATCGCGGTGCCGAAGACCGAGGA
>JAKEGR010000332.1 GCA_022615465.1 Planctomycetota bacterium
ACCTGACGGCCATGGATTCGCCCCATGCGCTGACTGACGTAGATATTGCCATCCTGCTTGGCGAATTTGCCGTGGCGGAAAACGGGGCCGTGTGGGTCACCGATCGCCGTGTGCCGCTACGCGTCATTTATTTCCTGTGCCAGCATCTGGTACTGGTGGTGCCAGCAAGTGAGATCGTCGACCACATGCATGCAGCGTATGAGCGTCTGGCGACGGCTGGCACGGGCAGCCGTTCGACGTTCGCCGAGCCGGTGTTCGGCGTGTTTATCTCCGGCCCGTCGAAAACGGCTGATATTGAGCAGGCCCTGGTGATCGGCGCCCACGGCCCACGATCGCTTACCGTGTTTCTGGTCGACGAGTGATAGCACTGGGTGCGTCGCCCCCGGCGAGTCCGAGCCATCGTGGGACCGATCTTGCTTCTCTCCGCAACTGCCGCTACTCTCCCCCCACTCATCTTTTTCCCCGCGGAACTCTCCTCTCAAACTCGTGTGGCTTGAGTTATGTCTCTTGTAATCAAACATCGCGCGCCGGCGTGGCTGGCGGTCGCTGTGTTCTGTTTCTCATCGGGTATTTCAACACCTGAATTGGCATTCGCGCAAATGGGTGCGGTTGCCCCGATGCCGGCCGGTGCGCCGGGTACTCAGCCGATGTATTACGGGGGACAGGTGCCACAGATGCCCATGTATCAGGTGGGCGCCGATGGCGCGGTGAACATCGACCAACCCATGATGATGCCACAGACCCAATATGCCTCGGGCTATCCGATGCAATCGTACATGCAGCCGGCTGCGTCTGGTGGGGCCGTCCCCTACATGGCGCAGCCTTGGGGCGCTCAAGCCGTCCAGCCGCAACCGGCCTGGGGTACATCCTGGCTTGGCGGGAATACGCTGCTCGGCGGGCCGATTCCACCATCATTCATCCATCGCTACACCGTGTTCGGCGAGTTCTTATACATACAGCCAAGAAACGCGGAAGTGGCTTATGCTCTGCCGATCGACGGCCCAGTCGCCCCCGTGCTGGGCAACGAGGTGCCCGTCGGCGCGACCCTCGTGGTCGATCCCGACTATGACACGGCTTTCCGCGCCGGCTTCAATTTGGCGCTCGATAAGGGCAGCAGCATCGCCGCCCAGTACACCAGGATTCGATCCGAAGCGACAAGCTCGGCGACGGTCGAGGCGCCCAACCTGCTGCGGTCGCTGGTCAGTCACCCGCTGGGCGCCAACGCGGCCACGGACACCCTCGATGCGGCCGCGATGCAGAACATTGATCTCGATACGATCGATGTCGACTTCCGCAGCCTGATGTTTGGATGCGAGGGTAATTGCGCGTATGCGATCAACTATCTGGTCGGCGCCGAGTACGCAATGCTCGATCAGCGGTTCAACTCGAGTTTCACCACGATCGGAACGACTACCGTGGGCACCAACATCGAGTTTGACGGCATCGGCATGCGTTTCGGTTTGCAAGGCGAGCGGTTCTGGCCCGGGTCGGGCGTTTTCGTATACGGCAACGGCATCTCGAACTTGTTGTTTGGCGAATTCAGCGCCATGTATGCGCAGTCGAGTACGTTCAACGGCGTCGAGGCGATGACGAGTTGGAGGGCCGGCCGAATTGTGCCCGTACTCGATTTCGAAATTGGTGCCGGTTGGCTGATACTGAACCGCCACCTGCGTCTTTCGGCCGGATATCGCGTGAGCACCTGGTTCAACGTCGTGAAGACCGACGAATGGATCAACGCCGTTCAAACGAGCGAGTTCACGAATCTCGACGGCACACTCACATTCGACGGCCTGGTAGGTCGGGCCGAGTGGCTATTCTAGGCAGGATAGGCAGTTTCATTTTTGTGCTGATTTCTCTGCTCACTGGGCTTCTCAGTTACGCCACCGGGTCTCTCTGTGAATGGTAAATGGCACTCTCGTGGAGACTTCCCGATGAGTGGCGTTTCTTCCAGGCAATGCCGGATGGGCCGAACGACGCCCAATTTCTCGGAAAACTCTTCCTAAAAATCATTGCCCACCCAGTCCCTGTACGTTAACATCACGGGCGGTTGGTGAGCGTCGGCAAGCCGGCTGAGCTGTTTTGCTGGCATGATTCCTGGTCACTGCTGGGCAACAGCCAACCCTCTTCGTCGCAACGAAGGGATGCTCGGCGACATCTATTGAAATCACAACTTAGGAAGGAGCCGCCGTCGATGTCTCGACGTAATTCTTTGCGCCCTTCGCGCGGTGACCGGATCCGAGGCCAAAAACGCTCTGGACGATCTTCGGGTCGGCAACGGAAACTCTCGCTCGAACCGCTCGAAGCGCGCCACCTATTGGCTGTGTTTACGGTCACCAATCTGAATGATGCGGCGGTGATCGCGGCGGGCGACGCGCCGGGCACGTTGCGCCAGGCGATCTTTGATGCCAACGCAGCGCTAGGGGCCGACGACATCGCATTCCAGGCCGGCTTGACCGGTACGATCCTGCTCACCAAAGGTGAACTTGCGATCACCGAGGCGCTCACGATCACTGGCCCTGGCGCGGCAATGCTGACGGTGGATGCCTCTGGCAATGACCCCACGCCCCTGGTTGATGACGGCCTGGGAAGTCGCATCTTCAACATCAACGACGGCGTTGCGGGCGACAGTCCGGTAACAATCTCCGGTCTAACGATCACGGGCGGCGACGCCAATAGCAGCGGCGGCGGCATCCGTTCGTTGGAGAGCCTGACGCTCCTGGATTCGGTGGTTTCTGGCAATGCCACGACAGATGACGGCGCCGGGGTATTCGTTTCGACATCGGCCGGCACGGCTACGATCACCCGCAGCACGATCTCTGGCAATGTGGCCCCGACGTCGGGCGACTTCGGCGGCGGCCTGTACGCCTACACGAATTCCGGCAGCATCACGATCCGCGACAGCACCATCGCCAACAATCTGGCGTTTTACGGCGGCGGCATCTGGGCACGCACGGTTGCAGCCGCAGGCAACACGACGATCACCGGCAGCACGATTTCCGGCAACGACGCGAACCAAAGCGGCGGCGGCATCTACGTGCAAACGGGAGCGGGCACAACGACGATCGCCCACAGCACGATTTCAGACAATACGGCCAACGCGGATCTGGGAGTGATCGGCCACGGGGGCGGATTGTACGCATCCGAAACGGGTACGCTGAATATCCTCCATACCATCATCGCCGGCAACGTTGACGCCAATGTGGTGACACGGGCGCCTGATTTGGATATCACCCACGCTGCAACCATACCAACGCTGGACATAGCGTTCAGCCTGATTGGCAACAATTCGGGATCAGGACTGGCGGCTGGAATGCCCGATGCAAACGGCAACCTGATCGGCACGGCCATTGCGACGATTGATCCGCTCTTGGGGCCGCTGGCAAATAATGGCGGGCCGACACAGACGCGCGCTCTGCTGGCAGGCAGCCCGGCAATCGACACCGGGAATCCGGCCGTCGCGTTGCCGCCCACCAATGACCAACGCGGCGCGCCGTTCTTGCGGATCGTCGATGGCGACGGCGCGGCGGGAGCACGGATCGACATCGGCGCTTACGAGCGGCAGACCGTGGCCGCGCTGGCTCGGGTCGTCGATACGCTGGTCGACGAAAACGACGGCAATTATGCGGCCGGTGACTTGTCACTCCGCGAAGCGGTCGGCCTGGCCAACGGCAGCATCGGCGTGGACACAATCACGTTTGCCGCGGCGCTTAGCGGAGGCACGATCACACTATCGCTCGGCGAAATCGGCATCTCGGAGGCCGTAACGATCGATTCCAGCAGCCTGGCCATCGGGATCAAGATCGATGCGGCGGGGAACGATCCCACGCCGCTCTTGAACAACGGCGATGGCAGCCGCATCTTCAACATCGACGACGGCAATCCGGGAACCGACAACCCTGTTACGTTCGTTGACCTGACGCTCACCGGGGGCGACGTGACCGGCGACGGCGGCGCGGTGCGGACCTTGGAAGGGCTGTCGGTGATTGATTCCGTGATCAGGAATAATTCGGCATTCGGTGACACGAACGACGGCGGCGGCATTTTCGCGGGCAGTCTGTCCGGCACGGTGAACATCCTTCGCAGCACCATCGCGGATAATTTGGCCGGCCAGAGCGGTGGGGGCCTTGCTTTCGAGACGAATTCTGGTGACCTGGCGATCACCGACAGCACCATGAGCGGCAACGATACCGTCGCTTACGGCGGCGGCATCGTTGCCGGAGCAAGCACGGGCACGATCTCGATCACCAGCAGCACATTTTCCAACAACGCCACCTTGGGCCCGTCGGCATCAGGTGGCGGCGGGCTGTTTGCTCGAACCGAGTCGGGAACCACGACCGTCATCAACAGCACGTTTTCCGGCAATATGTCGGAAGACAGTGGCGGCGGCATCTACGCGATCTCCAATACGGGGACGACCACCATTACCCATACGACGATCACCGGCGGCTCGACGAACAGCGCGGGTGGCTTCGGATCGGGGGGCGGCCTCTATATGGCGGGCGCTGGCGGTTTGGTCCTCAAACACACAATCATCGCCGGCAACTCGGATAACACGAACATCGCGCCTGATCTGGACCTGTCTTCCAAGTTCACTGGTTCGG
>JAKEGR010000333.1 GCA_022615465.1 Planctomycetota bacterium
CCATCCGCTTTCCTTTTCCGGCAGCCAGGAGGATGGCGAGGGGCTGTGTCGACATGAAATCCTGCGTGGTTGAAATACTTCAAGTGTGAATTCGCGGGGCGATCACTTCTTGCGTGCGGTCGCGAGACAGGCCCTTATCTTCTCACGACGAGCCAGCTTACACTAGAGCCGATCCGTTTTTCATCATGACCAGAAACTTGCAGCGTGTAAGGGGGGGATTGGTCGCGTTTTCAGCGTCGGGCATCGACGGCACCGGCTTCCGCGGCGGCAAGGGTTGCTTCAGACATGATCTTTGGCCGCATCAGGAGGTAGAGTATCGTCACCACCAAGACGATGAGTCCAGCAATAATTGGCGAGCGCAGGCCGATCTCGTGCTCCGTGAGCCTCGCAATGATCAACGTCGCGTTGACCACCAGTGCCAACGCGGGCACGATCATCGGCACTTCAAACGTTCCGGCAGGTTCGGCAGGCCGAAGCTTGAGCACAATCAGGGCCGTGTTGACGATCAGGAAGGAGAACAATAGCAGCAGGCCTGTCGCCGCGGCCAATTCCGCCACGCCACCCGACAACGTCAACACAAGCACGGCCCCCAGCAGCGTAAGGATCGCGACGTGGGGCGTGCGACGATCGGGATGAATGCGACCCAGTGCCGACGGCAGCAACCCCTGCCGCGCCATGCCGTAAAGCAATCGCGAGCCCATGATGTAATTGATAAGAACCGTGTTGGCCACGGCAAACAGCGTGATGTAGTCGAACGTGCGAGGGTGGAGCCAAGGCGCCGCGCGGCCGGCTATCATCGAAAGCGGCGCGGGGGCTGCCGCCAGGTCGCGGTAGTTCACCACCGAAACGGCGGTGACCGACACGCCAAGATAGAGCAGCGTCGCGACGCCTAGCGCCAGCACAATGCCCCACGGCATCGTGCGTTCCGGCTGCTTGACCTCTTCGGCCACGTTGAGCATGTCCTCAAAGCCGATGAATGAAAAGAAAGTCAGCACCGACCCTGCAAGGAGGGTTGAGAGCGCCAGTCCATGATCGAGGATGCGCCCCTGGGCGTCGAAGGTCGCGCGGGGAGTTTCGAAGTAATCGATGTCGCCCCAGTACCTCGCGCCGACGAGAATAATGAATACCAGCCCGCCCACCTCCACCGCCGTGCAGGCGATATTGGTCCACATCGACTGCCGGATGCCCCAGAAGTTCACGAACGAAATACCGCCGAGGAACAGCAATGCCAGGAACAGCCATGGCCCGCCAGAAAGTGCCGCGAGCGTGTTGGCGAAAACATTCGTCGATGTTGCCATCGAAGTAAGCCCCGATGCAGTCACCGTGAGTCCGATCAGATACGACAGAAACGGAAAGTGGAACGCTCGATGCGTCACATACGCGGCCCCGGCCGCGCGAGGATACCGCGAGGCCAGACAGGCGTAGGACAATCCGTTGAGGATCGCCGCCACCATCGCGATCAGAAACGCAATCCACACGGCATTTCCGAGATGGCCTGCCGCCTTGCCAACCGTGCCGTAGATGCCCGAGCCAATCATGTCGCCCACGCCATAGACGACGAGCGAGAACAGGCCCATGGTGCGTAACAGCGCAGGGGCCTCGCCCGATGGGATGGGGGCTGGCGATTCGACGACATTCGGCATTGGTTCAGACATCACCGCTGAACATATCGCCGGCCAACGACTTTCGCAAACGAGACAACTTGCGATCCACCGGAAACAGGAGCGGTGGGTCTTCAAAGCCCGATCCACTTGAACGCTTTTCCGCCCGTCTGTTGGAGAATCCGCTGAGCGACCGGAGCGGCGTGTCGCCGCCCCGGTGCTCAGACGTAAGCTTCATCGTGAAGCACTCGCCGCGCGCGGTTGACCCAGAAACCACATTGCACAGCAAGCCCTTTGCTCCAACCCAGGGAGGGTGGCTGCACGAGATCCCGCAATCTCAAGCGGCCGACGATGAAGCCTCAACGTAATTGGTACCGGTGTTCCACTAAACTCCGTGGTGTTCCTCCAAGTAATGAGTTCTCGCCGAGCGTGGATAAGTCAGGCCGCAGGGCCTCGCAGTAGATTCCGCGGCAGGAGTTGAATGGGTCGGCATCGCCTTGGATTGCGTCGTGGATCAAGCGTGATCGAGTAGTTCATGCCGCGGCGCGGTAAGGCGTCACAGCATCATACGTTCCCCGCAGCAGTTGTTCAGCAGTTGTTCGATCGTCAAGCGGCATCCCGTCGGTATCCGTGAGTCGATACGAATGGTCCCCTAAACCGGCGAGTACGACCGTGTCGCCCGCGCGCGCTTCGCTGAGCGCCCAGCGGATCGCCTCCGCTCGATTTGGGATGATTTCAGCTTTTCTTGAATCCACCAGGCCACGTGAAAGTTCCCAACAGCTCTCTCGGCTGGTGTTCGTGCAAGTCGTAATGACGGCGACATCGGCCATCACACCCAGCACACGGCCAAGGATCGGGTGCGTGGTGTGCTTGCTTTCAAGGGGTGAACCGAAGACGCAAATCAATCGGCCGCGCGTGACCTGTCGGGCAGCTCGCAGCGCTGCTCGGAGGGTGTCGGGCGAACGTGCCGCGTCGATGAACACGGTGAACTCCTGGCCGCAGCGGACAAGCTCCATGCGGCCGGGCAGGCGGTCGACTGCTTCCAAGCCGCGAGCAATCGCCGTCAGATCGATGCCATACGCCAGGCAGGCGGCCGCCGCCGAAAGGCAGTTGTAAACATGGTGGTCGCCAATCATTGTCGTTCGCACGCCAACCGATTCGTCACCGGCCGTAAGGACAAATGTCTGTTCGTTGGCACGTTGCTCGATCATTTCGGCCGTGATTTCCGCCGGCTGCTTCAGGCCAATGGTGAGGACCGGCTGGCTGACATCACACAACATCCCGACTGACACCGGATCGTCCGCGTTGAGGATTGCGATGCCTTCGGCGAGAAGATGGTCGAAGATTCGCCGTTTGGCCTGGCGATAGTTTTCAATGGTGGCATGCCAGTCCAGATGGTCTCGACCGATATTCGTCAGGCAAACCGCATCGAGGTCAACGCCGGCCAGCACGGCCTGGCTCAGTTCCCGGCTGGATATTTCGAGCATCGTGTGGGACACTCCCCCCGCCGCCATTTGAGCGAGTGACTTGGCCAACACGGGCGGCGTAAGGGGTTCTCGACAAGCGGGCCGATCCTCGTAGCCGTCCCAATAGCCGAAAGAATCCAGCGTGCCTGCTTGATAGCCGGCCTCACCAAAGATCGATGTCAGCAGCCGGGATACCGTTGTCTTGCCGCTAGTGCCCGTAACTCCGATGACTTTCATCTGTTGTGACGGGTTGCCCACCAGGGCCTGGCAGAGTCGCCCGTAGGCCACGCGGCTATCGTGTACGATGAATTGCGGTACAGCGAAAACCGGCAATTGCCTCTCGCAAATGACGGCGATTGCACCGCGTTCGACGGCCTGGGTTGCCGAATC
Organism: Planctomycetota bacterium; assembly: GCA_022615465.1. Classification (GTDB taxonomy): domain Bacteria; phylum Planctomycetota; class Planctomycetia; order Pirellulales; family Lacipirellulaceae; genus JAKEGR01. Next base: position 3,458 of record JAKEGR010000333.1, read on the forward strand.
ATGGCCATCAGAGTCCACGTCACTGAGTGCCACATGTACGTCGCCATGCCGCACTTGCCGCCAGTCATGGGTGCAGCTTGTCGCCCGTACGTCGTGCCCGCTGCCGACGCGAACCGCGTCAGTCAACAGATCGCGTAGCGAAACACCATTCGAAACTTGAGATGGGGTCATC
>JAKEGR010000334.1 GCA_022615465.1 Planctomycetota bacterium
CGGCGCTGGTTCCCCGCTGGTGGTCGCCCTCGGAATCTCGTTGACGATCATTCATGCGCATCCTCACTCGCTACGTGCTGTTCGATCTGTTGAAGGTCTTCCTGCTGACTCTCACTGGTCTGACGGCCATAATCTTTGTCGCCTTGATCGGTAAGGAAGCGGTCGACAAGGGCATCGGCCTCGGGCCACTCCTCCGGATGACCCCGTATCTGCTGCCGCAATCACTCCAGTTTGCTATCCCCGGCACGATGCTCTTGGCCACCACGAGCGTTTACGGTCGCATGGCCTCGTATAACGAAGTGGTGGCCATCAAGTCGCTTGGCATCTCCCCCATGGTTGTCATTTGGCCATCCCTGGTGCTGGCGACGCTTGTGAGTCTCCTGGGGGTGGTCATGAACGACATTGCCGTGAGTTGGGGTGTGCTGGGCGTCCAGCGGGTATTCCTCGAGTCGATCGAGGAAGTCACCTACAGCCAGCTACGGGTGAAACGGACCTACAATCTGGGAAAAGCCAACATCACGGTCCGCGCCGTCGATGGCCATCGGCTCATCTCGCCGACGCTGATTGTGCAATCGTCGGCGGACCGTCCGGGCCTTACTCTTTCGGCCGATGAAGCGGAGTTGCATTCCTATCCAGACCAGGGAAAGCTGGTCGTTGTGTTTCGGAACATGGAAGCCGAAGGATCCATCGCCCCCTCGATGCCAGGCAGTTTCGCCCTCTCCAATCCCAATGAGTATGAATACGTAGCCTCGCTGGACGAGCTTACCGGCACCTCCGACAAAATGCGGAGTCCTTCAACCTACGCCCTCGCCGAAATCAGGCCTGCCGTTGCCCGGCAGGAGAGCCTGGTTCGGCAAACCGAGCAAAGCATGGCGGTCCAAGCCGCGTTTGGAATGCTGACCGGCGATTTCAACGCGATTTCAGATGCCGCTTGGAAGATTCACGAGGATGAACTGGCGACCGGAAGAACACGCCTCAATCGCCTCCATACCGAGGCTTGGCGGCGGTGGGCCAATGGCTTTAGCTGCCTTTGCTTCGTGCTGATCGGCGCGCCGGTTGCCATCTGGTTCCGTCACAGTGAATTCCTGGCTAGCTTCTTCATCTGTTTCCTGCCGATTCTGGTGGTCTATTATCCGTTGCTCGCCGTAAGTGTCGATTGGGCCAAAGACGGAACCGTGCCACCCCAGGCAGTGTGGATCGGCAATATCGTCCTCGCGATCGCTGGTGTCTGGCTGTTGCGGCGCGTGAATCGCAACTGACCGCCTGTCGGCCGCGGGGTTTGCCTGGCACGTGCCCAGTACGCTGCCACCGCTGCTAGCAGTTTGTTGAAAAAGGGGACTGGCTCGCCGATCGCTGAAGAATCCCCTCAGTCGGACGTGGTCGCGCGAGCGTGCCTGTCCCCTTTTTCAACGGGCAGCTAGCATTCCCTCGACCTATCGGCGCTGGTGGCTCCCCGCTACACTTCCCCCTTCCTCGACGCGCTTACGCATCGCTCCACCAAGCCTCACCGAAGAAGCTCCTGGATTGGGCATCCCGGTCGGCCGACTACCACCGACCACGCGACAAGGAGGTCGCTGATGCTGTTTTCACACTGGCCCATATACCGCAAGCTGCGGCTTGGTCTCGGCCTCTTGGCCATTTCATTTTGCACGCTGTTTGGCAGTGCGTACTACGGCCTCTACAACTACCGCGGACTGGTAAAAGGCCTCAGTGCGCGATCCACCGAGTTGCCACTGGCCAACAAGCTAAGCCAACTGGTCGCCGATATGCGCGAGACCCTGGGGCGTGTTCAAGAACGCATCGACTTCTCGCCCAGAAACGTTAATCCGGATGGCTTGCTGCGCGTCATGTACCGCAACAGTTTCGAACTGTACTGCAAAACACTCGACGATTACCGCCATCAACTTGACAACAACCATCTCTACGCCAGCGGGAGTATTCGCGACGACCGCTTCGAACGGGCCACGCTCGACGAAATCGACAAGGTGCTGGCCAACATCAGACATGATGAAATCGCAGGCGCCGACTGGTGGCTCGACAACGAAGCAAAAATCAGTAATTTGCGCGATGAGTTGGAGATGCTGCGCGATCTAACGGCCGAATTACCCAGCCATCTGCACGATCGCATGCAGGCCCTCGCCAATGACGTCCGCAGCCGATACCGCTGGGCCATCACGCTCGCCTGGGGCACCGCGGCATTGACCAGCCTGCTGCTGCTCGCCGCGGTGCTGTTCTTCCGCAAATGGATCACTCGGCCGCTCCACATCCTGGTCACCGGTTCGCGCGAAGTCGCCGCCGGTAAGTTCGAGCATCGTATTCATCTCGATTCGGACGATGAGATGCGCGAATTGGCCGAAGCCATGAACGCAATGACCTCGCGATTCCAGCAAATTCGCGACGATCTGGACCGCCAGGTCCAAGAACGCACGAAGCAAGTCGTCCGCAGCGAGCAACTCGCCAGCGTGGGTTTTCTCGCGGCGGGCGTTGCCCATGAAATCAACAACCCGCTGTCCTCCATTGCCATATGTGGCGAATCGCTCGCAAGCCGGCTGGCGAACCTGCTGCGCAATTGCGACGAATCGCAAGCGGCCGAGTGCGATGTGGTCCGCAGCTACCTCGAAATGATCCAGAATGAAGCCTTCCGCTGCAAGCAAATTACCGAAAAGCTCCTCGACTTCTCCCGACGTGGCGACCCGGAGCGGCACCCTTGCGATCTCCGCGAACTGGTTGCGAGCGTTATCGAAATGGTCGACCATCTCGGCAAGAATCAACGGCAGCGAGTACAACTTCTCGACGGTGATCCCGTCATTGCCGAAGTCTGCCGTCAGGAAATGAAACAGGTCGTGCTCAACCTGATCACCAACGGCCTGGATAGCCTTGATCCGGGGGGCACCGTGACGATCGCCATCATCGCGGATCGGGCCGAAGCAAAAATCATCGTCCAAGACGATGGCTGCGGCATGACGGAAGACGTCATCCGCCACCTCTTCGAGCCTTTTTTTACTCGCCGCCGCGGTGGGCAAGGAACCGGCCTCGGCCTGTCGATCACCCATCGTATCATCGAAGAACACGACGGCCAGATCATCGCCTCCAGCGAAGGCCCGGGCCGTGGCTCGCAATTCACCGTCACGCTCCCGCTCCGCAAGCCCCTGTCGCGTCAACAAAAACCACAACTCCAAGCCGCCTAGCCGCGTCCTGCTTCCCCAGCATCCACCTGCGTATTCGAAACCCTGAGAACAGCCCTCATGATCTCTTCTCCCAAGAACCAAGACGCCGACGACAACAAAGGACTCGCGATCCTGTTTGCCGACGACAATCGCTCGCTGCAGGAACTGATGAAGCTCGAAATTCCGCGGATGGGCCACCGGGTGACCGTCTGCCCCGACGGACTTACCGCCGTCGCCGCGCTCGAAATGGAGTCTTTCGACTGTCTTCTCGTCGATCTCGATATGCCTGGCCTCAATGGCATCGACGTGATTGCCAGGGCGAAGGAACTATGCCCCGACGCCGAAGCGGTCATCCTGACCGGCAAGTCGTCGCTCGAAACCGCGATTGCCGCCTTGCGGCACGGCGCATTCGACTACCTCACCAAGCCATGCACCCTGGTCGAAATTGAATCGCTGCTCCGCCGCGTGCAGGACAAACGCCGCCTGACGCAGCAATGTCGTGCGCTCCAACGCCGCCTTGAACGCATCGAAGGCACGCCGCGGCTGATTGGCAAGTCACCCTGCATGGAGCGCGTTCGCGCGCTCATCGGGAAGGTCGCGCCCACCCAATCGACCGTCCTCATCCTCGGCGAAACCGGCACCGGCAAGGAACTGGTCGCCCGTGCCGTTCACGATCAAAGCACCCGCGCTGCCGAGCCGTTCGTTGCCATCAACTGCGGCGCGCTCCCCGAAACGCTCATCGAAAGCGAGCTTTTCGGCCATCGCAAAGGCGCGTTCACCGGCGCCGACGAACACCGCGTTGGACTGTTCGAAGTGGCCCACGGCGGAACGATCTTTCTTGATGAAATCGGCGAGCTTCCCAAGGCGATGCAGGCCAAGCTGCTGCGCGTCCTGGAAAACCGCGAAATCCGTCGCGTGGGTGAAAACCGTTCGCTGACCGTCGACGTCCGCGTCGTCTGCGCCACCCATCGCGACCTGCCCGAAATGGTCGCCGCCGCCGACTTCCGGGAAGACCTCATGTACCGCATCAACACATTTGAAATTTTCCTCCCGCCGCTCCGCGAACGCTTGGACGACATCGATGAGCTGGCGGATCACCTCCTCGGCCGCTTCCGCAAGAGAAATGGCCCCGCCGGCCGGCAAATTGCCGACGACGCCGTCGCTGCCCTGAAATCCCATGTCTGGCCCGGCAATGTCCGCGAACTGGCCAACACGCTCGAACATGCCACGATTTTGTGCGACGACGGCCCAATTACCGCCGACCACCTGCCGGCCCACTTCAATCGACGCCAGCTCATCGGCGCCGCCGCCAACCGCCCCGGCCCGATCTCGCTCCGCGATCTCGAAATGCAGGCCATTTACCAGGCCCTCGAACGGAACGACGGCAGCAAAGCCAAAGCCGCCGACGAACTCGGCATCAGCCTCAAAACGCTCTACAACAAACTCAACGCTGCCAGCGAACTGGAAAAATCCGCGTAGCGCGTCCGGGGTCTTATCCTTTTTCGGCCAATGTGTGCTGACCTCACCGGGATGGCGTCGACCGAAAACATGACCTGACCCCCTCGGCCCGCGCCGGCTGCCACTGCTGGTGCCACGGCATCCGCCGTGCCGGGCTTGTCCAGCAGTGTCACTGCGTCGAGTACCGACTGGTTGTGCCGTTGTGGTTATTGCGGCCTGAATGGCCGCCATATGAAAGCCCAGGGCATCGAAGCTATGCGGCGGGCCATGAGTCAGCAGGGCCTGAAAGGCCGCCATATGAAAGCCCAGGGCATCGCCCTGGGTATACGGTACCCGATCCGCGGGCCAGCCCTGAAAGGGCGCAATACATGGGCTTACAGGGCTGATGACATGTCGCGGCCTGAATGGGACCACAACGACACCCACCCCCTTCATCAGCGTCCATTAGCACAGGAATTGGTGTTCCTCGCCCTGCCAGCCGTGGTGCGGCGGACTTCTCGTCAATCCCTTAACGCGCCCTGCGGCCGCAACCAAAAAGGTGGGAACGCCGTCCCTGGCGTTCCGGCAATAACGCAAATCC
>JAKEGR010000335.1 GCA_022615465.1 Planctomycetota bacterium
AGCCTGGCCGATTGGAAAAGCGACGCTGCCAAGCAGCGGCAAATCATGGACGAATATATTGGCTTGTCGCATGAGGCGCTGAAGCGGGCAAAACAGCGCGGCGATGACCGGCCCATTGACTTGATTGTCTGGCCGGAAACGATGTTTCGTACCGGGCTGACATCGTTTGAACCCGGCTATCGGCTGCCTCCGGGCACAAATCGGACCGTGGCGGAAATCACGTCCTACGGCCCGACGGATCTCGCGAGACTTGTTTCACAACTCGGCGCGCCGATCCTGGTGGGTATCGACCGGATTCATATCTTGGCTAGCGACTCGCTGAATTCATTGAACGCTCCGCCACGCTACCTGGCTTACAACTCATCGGTGATGGTCGGTGGAGATGGCACGATCGTGGACACTTACGACAAACAACACCTAGTGATGTTCGGCGAGTACGTACCGTTTACCAAATGGCTGCCGTCGCTCAGTCGCTTGTCGCCACTAACGGGCAATGTGGAACCGGGGGCGAAGCCGGTCGCATTCGAGTTGAACGACGTGTGTTACGCACCCAACATTTGCTATGAAACAGTCATTCCGCATGTGATTCGCCGTCAGGTGAACACCTTCAGCGGGCAAAGCCGATTTCCCGACGTGCTTGTCAACCTCACGAACGACGCCTGGTACTGGGGTTCCAGCGGACTCGACATGCACCTCGCCTGCGGCGTGTTCCGCGCGGTTGAAACACGCACGCCGCTGGTGATCGCGGCCAACGGCGGCATCTCGGCCTGGATCGACCGCTTCGGCCGGATTCGTGCGCAAAGCCCGCGACAGCAGGCCGATGTGATTCTGGCCGATATCGACCGGAAGTACGTATCGAGTTTGTATGTTGATCTGGGGGACTGGTTTGCGGGATTGTGTTTGTTCTTGTGTGCGGTCATTGGAATTGCTGGCTGGCGCACGCGAAGGCAACACACGGGGGTGGAAGGCATGGAAAGAAATGACTTCGCGTTGTTGGCCGATCACAAAAAGGAATAAGCACACTGGCAACAGCGGCTCTATTTCTATCATCACCGAGCCCGAGGATGGGCTTTGTCGTAGGCGGCCTTAAGATTGGCCGTGCTGACATGCGTGTAGATTTGGGTGGTGACAAGGCTCTTGTGGCCGAGGAGTTCCTGTACGCTACGGATGTCGGCGCCGCGGTCCAGGAGGTGCGTGGCAAAGCAGTGGCGGAGCGTGTGAGGAGAGGTTCGCTGGTCGAGGCCGGTTTCCTTGAGATACTTTTCGAGCATCCGGGCGACGCTGCGCGTGGTCAGCCGCGTGCCGAACTTATTGGTAAACACCGGCGCTTCGCGGCCGACCTTCTCGCGCGGCGAGAGCTTCCGCACGGCGAGCCAGGCCCGCAACGCGCGAACGGCGTACGAGCCAACCGGTGCGAGACGTTCACGCTTGCCCTTGCCACGAATGCGGAGGATGCAGGCGGCAAAATCGAGGTCGCCATCGCACAAACCAACCAGTTCGCTCACGCGCAAGCCGGCTGAATAGAGTGTTTCGAGAATCGCGCGGTCGCGGATTGCCGAGGCCGTTTCGCCAAGCGGCGCGGCAAGCAGCTTGCCCACCTCGTCGGTCGACAGGAAATGGGGCAGCTTTGTGCTCTTACGGGGGTTTCGCAGTGCCTTGGCCGGGTTGCCGTTGGCCCAGCCTTCCCGCTGGCCGAACCGCAAGAAACTCCGCACGGAAGCCAGGCGGCGGGCAATGGAAGCCTTCGCGTAGCCGGCTTCGTGCAATGCTGACACGAACCCGCGCAGCTCGTTCGTTGTAATGCTGCCTGGGTTGGGGCAGTTGCCGTCATCGTCCACGAGGTATTCGGCAAGTGCTAAGAGATCCTCGCGGTAGCTCTTGAGCGTATGGGGCGATGCGCCCCGCTCGACGCGCAGGTACTGCAAGAATTGGCCGATCTGGGGACGCATGGCGATACGGCCTAAGGGACGGCGAGGCTCCTGCCGATTCACGCAGCGGCCCTAACCCTCTCCCGAAAGGGCGAGGATATCTTAGAACCACTCTTCGGTATCGGTTACTTGCGGCAGGCTGATCCGTCGCGTGCGTTGCTGCCGTTCTTCCTGGCGGATTTTTTGGCTCAGCACGGCCGCATCGTACCAACTGAAACTAAGTTCTGGGTTCGAGGCATGACGGCCGAGCATCCGCAACGCTTCCGCTCGTTGCGAATCGTCATACAGAAAGATATAGCGTTCCTTGCCCTTGATCAGCGCGAGGACATTGATGTCGTCATTCACGGGGGTGGGTCTCCATCGGGTAGCAGGCGGGGGGACTGCCGACAGACGCTGCGATAGCGTTGGGGGGAGTCGGCTAGCGAGTTCGTCGTCGTCGAGGCGCCCGGTGACGCAGTCCTTGCGTCCGCCGCGAAAAAGACTGAACTCTTAATGACCTTATCGGCTCTTCGACCAGCGCCACACTACTCGGGTTTCACCGGCTCCGCCGCGCGCCGAGAGCATCTCCGAGAGATGCATGTGACAGCAAAAGCGAATGAAGTCGTCGCTGCGCTGCAGATAAGTTTGCCAGCCGCCAAAGCGAGCATCATCGCGGAAGTGATAATAACTGGCTAATGCCTCGGTAAATTCGCTATCGTGGCCATGATAGATCCGCGTGTGCGTCATAATCGGACCATCGTTGGGCAGGCACGGCGGAGGTGCCGGCGATGGTCCGGGGGGAATGAAGCCGCGCTCATCCGGCCAATTGGCCGGTAGCATGTCGGCAGTGCCGATCGCATCGATCGTAACAGGCGCTCCGTTCGATTCCGGATTTACCGATGGCACCGACATCAGTGATTCGTTGCCTGCGCCATCGGGAAGCTCTTGCTCAGTAGTCGGTTGCTCGGACTCAAAGGATGCATGCGTTTCGCCAACCGGTTCTTCGGCATTGGTATCGTCGGGAACTGGCGGCAAAAATTTGCCGGCGTCCGGCTCGGCGTGGGTGTCGTTCTTGGCGTCTGGGTCCGAGGTCGATTTCTGTTCGCGCGCGGGTGGCAGCAAAGGCATGTACAGCGGTGCTGGTTCTGCTGGTGGTGCCGGCGGCGGCTCAACGGTCATGTCGCAGGGTGGCGATTGCGTGGCGAGCTGAGCGCGTGCGAGCGCCATCTCAGCTTCGAACACCAGCGGGGCGGGAATGAATTCTTCCTCCGGCGTCCCCCAGGGCAGACCATAGCCGGGCGGAATCTCATGGAAGCCTGGGTTGGCCGCGTACCATTCGACCCGCAGCCCGCATCGCGGCGGGTAATAGGGCGAGTAATCGGTAATCGAACCGATCACGATTGCATCGACCCCCAACACCTTGGCCAGCCGACGGGCTTCCTCCGGTCGCGACAGATCAATCTGGTAATCCAGAATCGCTTCTTCCACGACAGGGACCGGCACCAACTCGAAGCCGGGCACTGCTTGCAACTCACCATAGTACGCCAACGCGAACTGCCGGCCGTCGACGGTCGATTCATCGCTCTGGTTAAAGAACGGGGCGACCGCCACGCGGCTGAGTTGCGGGAACGGATTGTGAATCACCGGCTGGTAGCTGATATCGGGGATGATCAGATGGCAGCCGGACAATGCGCCAAGGACCATGCCAGCCAGCATGGCGAAGACAAGTAGCCGACTGATGCGACGACCGTGATACATCGGCTGGATGCAGATAGCGATTCCAGCCCCCCTGCTAGCAAAATGATCGCGCGCAGCGAGGCGCGCGCAGTCGTTATCGACTCGCGGGAGTGGCGGCTTGAGAGAAACTGCCTGGCGGACGAAGTTGCACGAGTGACGGCAGAGCTAGCCAACACGAGCGGATTGACCACCGCAAGCGGCGTCATCACGATGAACAGACTTCGGAATCAGTATTGCGAGCGATGTGTCGTTATTGGCCGAGTTCTTCAAGCCATGCGACGTCGGCCATGTCTTTGGGCCGACCGGCCGCGCGTTTGTTTTTCAACAACTGGTCGCGGCCGATCACGAAGAATGTCAGATCGTCGATGGAAACCTGCTTCCGATGCGCCCATGCTTCATCGAACTCGACCCCATCGATCGATGTGAGAATGTCGATTCGATTCGGCGCGACGCCAATTTGATAGACGGTGTCTGGCGTACAGAAGTCATCGCGGCTCAGATGACGTCGCGGCGCACCGTAATTCACAATGGCCTGCCAGACACGATCCGCGTTCTCCCCGGTCGGTCGTACCCAGATATCCAGATCGCCGGTCGCGCGCGGATACCCGTGCGCGGCCAAAGCGTGAGCGCCAACAACTAGAACATCAGCGCCCGCGGCGGATAACGCGGACAACATGTCGAGGAAGTCTGGGTTCAACCTTTTCGCCCTTCATCGCCCAGGCGTCGAGTGCTAATTGCCACATCATCTTCAGCCGCTCCTCAGCGGTTGTATTGCGTAGATCATCTTCCTTGCCCTGTTCGGCAAGAGCCGATTTGCGCACGAATTGGCGGTTGTTGCTGGCCATTGCTCTATTCTACCACATGGCCAGCCGCGAACCGAGTGCAATTGGCGAATCAAACCAGCCTAGCCATCGAACTCAGCCCGATCGGCTCGCGGCAGTGAAACGGTTCGCCGTAGCGGGTGCCGATCATTTTGCCCCAGGTAGCTGCTTCGTCCCGAAGTTGGTCGAGGAACGTCGGCCGGTCGTTTGGCCGGCCGGTGATGAACTGGCTCTCGTAGCAGCGGATCGCGGAAACCTTCTGTTCCCATACGTCGCTGATGTCGAGAACAAACGCCGGCTGCAACGCCATCTTCAAGTGGACGCAGTAGTAGTTGTAAATCCGTTGGGGATGGTGTGGTGCGCCGGGCAAATCGGTCTTGGTGAGCTTTGACCAGAAACGAGCGTCCTCGACGAGCCGCGTGGCGGCAACGTGGTCGGGATGTGCGTCAACCCAATACGGTGCAAACAGCCACCGCGGCCGCTGTTGGCGAAAGACGGCCGCGAGCTTCGCGCGGTTCTCAATCGTGGCTTCGAGACTGCGATTGGGCAGCCCTAAATTGTAGCGCCAATCAAGGCCAAGGATCGCTGTCGCGGCGGCCGTTTCCCCTGCGCGAATCTCCGGTGTGCCGTGGGGCGTCGGTTCACCGGAGGTGAGGTCGAGAACGCCGACTCGCAGCCCTTCCTGCTTGAACTTCACAATGGCCCCAGCCATGCCCAACTCGGCATCGTCCGGATGGGGCGCAATCACAAGGATGTCGAGCATTGGTGAGGCGAGGGGTTTGAGTCGAATGTCCAGGTGGAAAGGATTCCAGGAAAAACGCACAGCAAATGCGTGTTCGATTTCGCTTGCTGGCTTGTCGCAATTCTGCGATACTCCGTGGCCAATTTGGATACCGCCCGCGGAGGCTTTGCAATTGTTTGCTGCTACATGCCATTCTAATCGCTGCCTGGCCGGATTGGCAGCCATCCTGCTGGCCGTGGGATTTGCTGGTGGTTGCGCGCTGTACGATGCCGACCGCTTGAATCTCGACCGGTTTCGCGACGAGCAGGCCGTCGACATCGAACAACGGCTCACCCGCCAAGAGCCGATCGTGAAGAACCCGTTTTGACGCCAAGGCAATTGCCGCTGCACTGACAACAAGCGGATGTCGCGGTACAATCGCTCCCGGAGTATTATTGCCGGATGCCAGCCCCACCGAACAGCACGAATCAAAACACCTACGAGCGGCTGTGTACCCATGCACGCGAGGTGGCGCTGCTCGATTCGATGCAGTCGCTGTTGGGGTGGGATGAACGGACGAAGTTGCCTCCGGCCGGGGCCGATTATCGGGCCGAGCAAATGAGCTACCTGGCCGGCCTGATTCACCAGCGGCAGACCGCGCCCCAAGTGGGCGAATGGCTGGCTGAACTGGCCGACAGCCCCCTGGCCGCAGGCCCTCACAGCGAGACCGGGTCGGACATTTTCAATCTGAAACGCGACTACGAACGAAAAGCAAAGCTGCCCCAATCGCTCGTGGAAGAGATCGCGCGGCTCGCGGTACTCGGCCAACAAGTCTGGGCCGAGGCACGCAAGGCGAACGATTTCCCCAAGTTTCAGCCGATGCTGGAACGCATGGTGAAACTCAAACGGCAGGAAGCGGCGGCGATTGGTTATGAGGAAGTGGCGTACGACGCGCTCTTGGACGAATATGAACCGGGCGCGAGAACACTCCACGTTGCCGAAGTGTTGGCCAAGCTCCGCGAGCAGCTTGTGCCGCTCGTGGCCGAAATCGCCGCCAGTCCCCGCCGCCCGCGTCTCGATGTGCTCCATCGCCATTACCCGGTCGATATGCAGGAATCCTTCGGGAGGCGCGCGGCGGCGGCCATCGGCTACGATTTTGACGCCGGGCGGATTGATGTGACCAGCCACCCGTTCTGTTCAACGCTTGGCCCGCGCGACGTGCGCCTCACGACGCGTTACGACAAGCACTTCTTCCCCGGCGCGCTCTTCAGCACGTTGCACGAGGCGGGTCACGGCATCTACGAACAGGGCTTGCCCTCCGACCGCTACGGCCTGCCGACAGGTCAGGCGGTATCGCTGGGCATCCACGAATCGCAGTCGCGGATGTGGGAAAACCTAGTCGGCCGCAGCCGCGCGTTCTGGGAGTATTTCTTTCCCGAGGCGAGAAAGACCTTCGGCGATGCACTGGCCGACGTCTCGCTGGACGATTTCTATTTCGCCATCAACGATGTGCGGCCATCGCTCATTCGCACCGAGTCGGACGAGGCGACGTACAATCTGCACATCCTCGTGCGATTCGAACTTGAGCAGGCGCTCGTCGACGATGAACTGCGAGTGGCCGATTTGCCGGCCGCGTGGAATGAGAAATACCGCCACTATCTTGGCATCGAGCCGCCGAACGATTCAGAGGGCGTCCTGCAAGACGTCCACTGGAGCGGCGGTGCCATCGGTTATTTTCCGACGTATTCGCTGGGCAATCTGTATGCGGCCCAGATGTTCGAACAGGCGGCGGAGGATTTAGGCGACTTGAACGATATGTTCCGTCACGGCGAGTTCACGCCGCTGCGCGAGTGGCTCCGCACCAACGTCCACGCCCAGGGCCGCCGCTACCCGGCTACGGAGTTGGCTCGCCGCATCACCGGCCAGCCGCTGTCGCATGACGCGCTCATGCGCCACTTACGGCGCAAGTTTGCTCCGCTCTATGGTTTTGAATAGGTCCGGTATCGCTAAAGCCCACCACTTTCGGACAGCGGCGTCATTCCTCCCTTGGCAGGACGACGCATGCGTAGTAAATTGAGGTGATGGGTTTGACTCCCCTTACTCGAAGTCAGGCGATGGAACGTATCGTAGCGTCCGAGTCGGCAATCCGTGCTCTCGGTGTTGCGAGGCTCGCGCTTTTCGGCTCCGTAGCACGTGGTGAGGCCCGCCCCGACAGCGACGTTGATCTTCTTGTCCAGTTTTCTCCGGGTGCCAAGACCTTCGATCGATTTCTTGCTCTGTCAGAACTTCTGGAAGCACTTCTAGGTCGCCGTGTTGAACTCGTCACCACAGAGTCACTGTCGCCGTTTTTAGGACCGCGAATTTTGGCAGAGGCGCAGGATGTCCTTCGAGCCGCGTGATTACCTTCGCCATATCCTAGTCGAGGCAGACTACTTGCTGGGAGCGCGCGCCGATTTGAAGTTTGAGGAATTCAACGCGAACGAAACGCTTCGGCGCGCCTTTGTCCGAAGTTTGGAGATCATAGGAGAAGCCGCGAAGAAAGTTCCTGACGAGTTTCGAGCAAAGCATCCCGCCGTTGAGTGGAAGGCGATGTCTGGTATGCGCGACCGCCTCATTCACGACTACCTTGGCGTTGACTACGAACTTGTCTGGGACGTCGTGCAGAATCGCATCCCGGAACTTCTGGGCCAGGTCACGTCGATACTCAAGGCATCACAGACCGCTCCAGCCGACGAGCGGCGGAGACACAAGGAAGCAGATTCGTGATCATCTTGAGCGCCGCTCGAAGGTGAAAAGCCGAAAAAATGCCCGCTGGAATTGACCTTACAGAAGGCTGAGCATTGCGTGTTAGGCTGCAATCTCGCAGCCTACAGGTAATACACGGACAAGTCTAAGAACGAGTTGGGCGTCAGTCTCCGCATGAACTATCGGTTTGCCGTACCTTCGGATGCCGCATTGCTCGCGCCGTTGAACCAGCAGCTCATCCGCGACGAGGGGCACCGCAATGCCATGAATCTCGCCCAACTCACCGAACGAATGGCCGGTTGGCTCCGTGGTGAATACCAAGCCGTGGTGTTCGAGGAATCCCTTTCTCCGGTTGGCTTCGCACTCTTCAGGCACGACCCCGAGTGCGTACTCCTTCGCCAGTTCTTTGTTGTTCAGGAGCGGCGGCGTCAGGGTATTGGCCGCAATGCACTTGTCTGGCTCTGGCGCAACGCATGGCCAGGTGCGCCACGGCTGCGTATCGAGGTTCTTGTGGCCAACGCCGCTGGCCGCAAGTTCTGGCGCTCTGTTGGTTTTCACGAGTACTGCGTCACCATGGAGTCCGAGGCGATGAATGACGGCTAACCCTTTGCTTGAGCCGACAGTCGCCGGCAAGCCGGCGCATTCGGCTGAGTCCAACGTTAGGTACCTCTAACTCTCTCCCATGTGCAATATGATTGATGATCCTGCGCAAGTAACCTCGTTAATGCAGAAAATGGAATCGCATTTGCCAATTCCGGCCCAGGCGACGAACGCGCTTGCACGTACCCTACGCGCCAGTGCGGCCAACATCTCGTCCAAACGGCGAATGCAAATTGAAGCGGTGCTGTATTTGGGCGATGAAGGGGGGATTGGGTGTGATCTCAAGATCCCAGGTCAAGCATCAGACACCGCCATGGTGGTGTCGCTCACCCATCTTCGCCTTTCGAGCACCCACCCGGTCGCGCCAGACGTGCGAGCATACCAAATCGCACGCACGAAAAAACTGGCCCGAGGTCATTGAGGCCAACCCCCATCGACGCACACTCCGCGCCGTGAGACCGAGTGCCGCGAAGCGCGATGAACTTTCAGATTTTCTGAAGCAAATTCTCCAGTTCCTCGACGTTCGTCGGCTTAGACAGGAAAAAGCTGAAACCAGCCTTAAAAGCACATGCCCGGTCATTTTGCTGGTCGTAGCCCGTCAACGCAATGAGCACGACTGGTTTGGTCGCGGAGTCCGCTCGCAGTCGGCGGGCTACCTCATAGCCATCCATGCCGGGCATGGCTATATCGATAATTGCGATGTCACAGTGCGCTGCATGAACTGCTTCGATGGTTGACGCTCCGTCATGTGCGACGACCACGTCCTGCCCTAATGCATCCAGTATTTTTGCCAACAGCGTGGCGGTTTCCGCCACATCGTCGGCCACGACGATCTTGTGACGCCGAAGCTTGCACGCGAGGCGCGCTGCGCGTTTGTCGCGTTGCTGGCGTAGGAGTTTCGCGAGCTGATCGAGTGAACTGCTCGCTCGTTCAAGATCCTGCTCCGCCTGGACATAGGCTTCGTCAATATCCTCCCTGGCGTATCTGCGTTCGTTCATAGCGGGAGTGGGTATCATGAAACCTCCTGTTGGTAAAGAGTTGCCTCACGGATGTGATTTCGTACTGGAGCGAGGCTCGCGTCTGGCAGAAAGGCCGTGCGGAGTAGCTGCTCCAACTCATCGAGAGTGGCAGGTTTGGCGAGGTGATAGTTGAACCCCGCCTCAAAAGCCCGTTGCCGGTCATGTTCCCTGCAAAAACCCGTTAACGCAACGAGCAACATCGACCTCGTTCTAGGCCGAGCGCGCAGCCGGCGTGCTACCTCGTAGCCATCCATTCCGGGCATGGCAATGTCGATAATTGCCAACTCGCAGTCGCACGTGTCGGCCGACTCAATGGCCGACTTTCCATCGTGTGCCACAACCACGTCCTGTCCTAGCGATTGCAGGATTCGCGCCAAGAGGTCCGCCGATTCCTCCACATCGTCGGCCACCACGATCTTGTGACGTGAAAGAGGCTTCGCTCGTCTGGCCCGCATGCTGGACGCGGCGCCGTCGCGCTCGTTGCTCGTGGACTGGAGAACCGGCAACCGCACGATAAACACACTCCCTTTCCCTGTGCCCCCGCTGCGTACCTCGACGCTGCCGCCGTGCGCTGCAATCAATTGCTTCACCACCCCGAGCCCAATGCCTAGTCCCTTGTGGACACGTAGGAGTGGCTCGCCGAGCTGAGTAAACGGCTCAAAGACATGCAATAGCTGATCCGCGGGAATGCCGTGGCCGTTGTCGCGGATTTGAACGATGGCGAGCCTGCCTTCCTGATGAGCCGTTACATGGATGTGACCATTGCGATCGGTGTACTTGGCGGCGTTGTCGAGGAGATTGAGGAATACTTGCGAAAGACGGGCCGGGTCGCCATGGACCATCAACGGCTCGTCCGGCACGTTCACATGCAGTTGATGTCCTAGCTTTTCGAAGTTGGGGTGAACCTCCTCAATCGCATGAGCGATCGTGTCCCGCAGGGCCAACGGCTCCCTTTGCAGCTCAATGTGCCCGCGCATTATTCGAGACACGTCCATCAAGTCATCGATCAGTCTCGACATTTGACGGGTCTGCCTCGACATGATCACCCGCAGTTCTTCGAGTTCCCTTTCGTCTGGCCGGCGCATCGACCAGAGTTGCAATGCATTGCTCAACGCGGCCA